>NZ_JBFTZV010000007.1:0-234925 GCF_056406615.1 Arthrobacter sp. P1_B3
ACCGACCGACGACCAGATCTGGAACCTCAAGCGCGGCGGCCACGACTACAACAAGGTCTACGCCGCCTACAAGGCCGCGACCGAGTTCAAGGGCAAGCCCACGGTCATCCTGGCCCACACGGTCAAGGGCTACGGCCTGGGCACGCACTTTGAGGGCCGCAACGCGACCCACCAGATGAAGAAGCTCACGATGGCCGACCTCAAGGCCTTCCGCGACCACCTGCGCATCCCGATCACCGACGAGCAGCTGGAAGCGGACCTCTACCGGCCGCCGTACTACCACCCCGGCATGGACTCCCCCGAGATCCAGTACCTGATGGGCCGCCGCAAGGAACTCGGCGGCTTCGTCCCCGAGCGGCGCTCCAAGCACGTCGACGTCACCCTCCCGGATGAGAAGGTCTACGAAGTCGCCAACCGCGGCTCCGGCAAGCAGCACGCCGCCACCACCATGGCGTTTGTCCGCCTGCTCAAGGACCTCATGCGGGACAAGGAGTTCGGCAAGCGGATTGTGCCGATCATTCCGGATGAGGCACGGACCTTCGGCATGGACGCGTTTTTCCCGACGGCGAAGATCTACAACCCGAACGGCCAGAACTACCTCTCCGTGGACCGCGAACTCGTCCTGGCGTACAAGGAGTCCATCTCCGGCCAGATCGTGCACGCCGGCATCAACGAGGCCGGTTCCGTGGCAGCGTTCACCGCCGCCGGAACGTCCTACGCCACTCACGGCGAACCGCTCATCCCGGTCTACGTGTTCTACTCGATGTTCGGGTTCCAGCGCACCGGCGATTCCTTCTGGGCCGCCGCGGACCAGATGACCCGCGGGTTCATCATCGGCGCCACCGCCGGCCGCACCACCCTGACCGGCGAAGGCCTGCAGCACGCCGACGGCCACTCCCCCATCCTGGCCGCGACCAACCCGGCCGTCATCACCTACGACCCGGCATACGGCTACGAGATGGGCGTCATCGTGCGCGACGGCCTCAACCGGATGTACGGTCCCGGCCCGGCCGACAACGACCCGTCGCGGAACGTGATGTACTACATCACTGTCTACAACGAGCCGATCGTGCAGCCGCCGGCACCGGCGGAACTTGATGTCGAGGGCATCATCAAGGGCATCTACCTGCTGGCGCCGGCCAAGATTGACGGCCCGCGCACGCAGATCCTTGCCTCCGGCGTGTCCGTTCCCTGGGCCCTCGAAGCCCAGCGGATCCTGGCCGAGGACTGGGGCGTCTCCGCCGACGTCTGGTCCGTGACGTCCTGGACCGAACTGCGCCGCGACGCCATGGCCGCCGAGGAAGAAGCCTTCCTCAACCCCGGCCAGCCTGCCCGCGTCCCGTTCGTGACCCAGCAGCTCGCCGGCGCCACCGGGCCGATCGTGGCAGTCACGGACTACATGAAGGCCGTGCCGGACCAGATCCGCCAGTTCCTCCCGAACGAGTTCGCCTCGCTCGGCGCCGACGGCTTCGGCTTCTCCGACACCCGCGCCGCGGCGCGCCGCTTCTTCAAGAACGACATCCATTCGGTTGTGGTCCGTTCCCTTCAGATGCTGGCCCGCCGGGGCGAAGTGGATGCCGAGGCGCCTGCCCAGGCCATCGAGAAGTACCGCCTGCACAACGTCAACGCCGGCACCACCGGCAACGCGGGCGGCGACTCCTAAGCACGCCAGCAAAGTTCGACGGCGGTTCTCACCTGTTGGTGGGGGCCGCCGTCGGGCGTTTAACCGCTCCGGCTCCTCTCCGGGGCCGCGCCAGGGACGCTGTGATGCAGGACAACGGCAGTTGTAGCCTTCGCACAAATGGAGCTTGGACGGTGCGCCCCGTATGCTCAATGCATGGCAGAGCCGATCACCACTCCCGAAAAACGCAAACCGGCCTCGAGGTCGATGACTCCGGAGAAGGCCGAAACCCTCAAGAAGCTCCGGGCCAGCGTGGGCCAGCTGTCGACGACGACGCTGCGCCAGCTTGAGAAGTCCCTGCCGTGGTACGGCCGGCTGAACTCGGATGAACGTTCCGCCCTGGGCATGGTGGCCCAGAACGGCATCGCGGCCTTCGTCACATGGTACGAGCGGCCGAGCTCGCCGTCGTGGATCCTTTCCGACGTCTTCGGCACCGCACCCACCGAACTGACCCGCTCCATCAGCCTCCAGAAGGCGCTCCAGCTGATCCGGATCGTCGTAGAAGTCGTAGAAGACCAGGTCCCGGTCATCGCCCCGGAGGCGGACCAGGGGGCCCTCCGGGAAGCCGTGCTGCGCTACTCGCGGGAAGTCGCATTCGCGGCCGCCGACGTCTATGCCCGCGCCGCGGAGTCCCGCGGCTCCTGGGACACCCGCCTGGAAGCCTTGATTGTCGATGCCATCCTCCGCGGCGAAAACACGGACGCGCTGCGGTCCAGGATCGCGGCCCTGGGCTGGAAAGCGCAGGAACGCTTCACCGTGATGGTTGGGAATTCCCCGTCCGAACCAAGCGCCAGCTACGTCAGCGAACTGCGGCGCACCGCGGGGCGCTTCGCCGAGGACGCCCTCGTGGGGATCCAGGGCGACCGGCTCATCCTCATCCTCGGCGGGGTCCACGACCGGGAGACCGCGTACCTGAAGCTCAGCGAACTCTTTGCCCCCGGCCCGGTGGTCTACGGCCCGGAGGCCGGTTCCCTCCTCGAAGCCAGCGGCTCCGCCCAGTCAGCCTTTGCCGGCCTCACCGCCGCCCGCGCCTGGCCTTCCGCGCCGCGCCCGGTAGCGGCCGATGACCTGCTCCCCGAGCGCGTGATCTCCGGCGACGACGCCGCCCGCCGCTCGCTGGTCAAGAACATCTACCGTCCGCTGCTGGCCGCCTCCAACGGGCTGGTGGAGACCCTCGGAACGTACCTCGAACTCGGCCATTCGCTCGAGGCGACGGCCCGCGAACTCTTCGTCCACGCCAACACCGTGCGCTACCGGCTCAAGCGCGTCTGCGACGTCACAGGCTGGGATCCGCTGCTGCCGCGGGAGGCGTTCGTGCTCCAGACCGCCCTCGTCGTGGGCCGGCTTTCGACCCCGCCGAAGGCCCCCACGGAGCGGCAGCCTCCCCGCAACGGCTCCTGAACCGTTGTAGACTTCCTACAAACTGACCCAGTGAGCTTGGTGCATGAAAACACGAATGTTCACGCGGTAATTTGGAAAGCTGGTTACGTGCTTGCAATCGTCTGCCCTGGACAGGGCTCCCAGACCCCTGGTTTTCTGGCCCCCTGGCTGGAACTGCCACCCGTCGCAGGCCTTTTGGCCTCCCTCAGCGAAATAGCAGGCATCGACCTCACCGCCCACGGCACCACCTCCGATGAGGAGACCATCAAGGACACTGCGGTAGCGCAGCCCCTGATCGTCGCCGCAGGCCTGGTGACCGCAAAGTCACTGTTCGACGTCGAACTCGGCACGCTTCCGGTCATCCTCGCCGGCCACTCCGTCGGCGAAATCACCGCGGCCTCGCTCGCCGGTGTGCTGACGGAAACCGAAGCCATGACGTTTGTCCGCGAACGCGCCAACAGCATGGCCGCTGCCGCTGCCGCCACCCCGACCGGCATGAGCGCCGTCGTGGGCGGCGACCCCGCGGACGTCCTGGCTGCCATCAGCGCCGCCGGGGCCACCGCCGCCAACGTCAACGGGGCCGGCCAGACCGTCGCCGCCGGCACCCTGGAGCAGCTCAAGGCCCTCGCCGAGAACCCGCCGGCCAAGGCCCGGGTCATTCCGCTGAAGGTCGCGGGCGCGTTCCACACCTCGCACATGGCCCCCGCCGGTGCTGCCCTGCAGGCCCTGCGCCCGTCACTGCACCCCCAGAACCCGCAGGTACCGCTGCTGTCCAACTTCGACGGCGCGGAAGTCACCGAGGGTGCTGCCGCCGTCGACAGCCTCATCGCCCAGGTCTCCCGTCCGGTCCGCTGGGATCTCTGCATGGAGACGATGGTGCAACGCGGGGTGACCGGCGTGATCGAACTGGCTCCCGCCGGAACACTGGCAGGCCTGGCCAAGCGCGGCATGCCCGGCGTCAAGACCGTCACCGTCAAGACCCCGGACGATCTCTCCGCGGCCCTGGCCCTATTTGCAGAATTGGAGGGAGGGGCATGAGCGTTCCCACACTGAAGCAGGCCCCCGTGCAGGAAAACACCCGCATCATGGGTGTCGGTGCCTACCGGCCCAGCGTGATCGTGACGAACGAGGACGTGTGCCAGTGGATCGATTCCTCGGATGAGTGGATCCGCCAGCGCACGGGCATCGTCACCCGGCACCGCGCGCCCGCCGATGTCAGCGTGATTGACATGGCCGAGGGCGCCGCACGTGAGGCGCTGCAAAAGGCCGGCATCGAGGCCTCCCAGCTCGGCGCCGTGATCGTTTCCACGGTGACCCACCCGTACGCGACCCCCTCCGCTGCCGCGAGCCTCGCCGACCGCCTCGGCGCGACGCCGGCCCCGGCGTTCGACATCTCCGCGGCGTGTGCCGGCTACTGCTACGGCATCGCCCAGGGCGACGCCCTGGTGCGCTCYGGCGCGGCCGCCTATGTCCTGGTGGTCGGTGCCGAGAAGCTCTCCGACGTCATCGACAACACGGAACGGACCATCTCCTTCCTGCTCGGCGACGGCGCGGGCGCCGTCGTGATCGGCCCTTCCGAGACGCCGGGCATCGGCCCTTCAGTCTGGGGTTCGGACGGCAGCAAGTGGGATGCCATCGGCATGACCCACTCCATGCTGGACATCCGCGAGCTCGCCCTGACCGGCAAGCACGGTGCCGCCGTCAGCGATGAGGAAGCGGCAGTTACGGACGCGTCGCTGTGGCCGACCCTGCGCCAGGACGGCCAGACGGTCTTCCGCTGGGCGGTGTGGGAGATGGCCAAGGTGGCCCAGCAGGCCCTGGACGCCGCCGGCGTCCGCTCCGAGGACCTTGCCGCGTTCATCCCGCACCAAGCCAACATGCGCATCATTGACGAGATGGCCAAGAAGCTGCAGCTGCCCGAGTCCGTCAAGATCGCCCGCGACATCGCCGACGCCGGTAACACGTCGGCGGCGTCCATCCCCCTGGCCACCCACCGCCTGCTTGAGGAAAACCCCGAGCTCAGCGGCGGGCTGGCGCTGCAGATCGGCTTCGGAGCCGGACTGGTCTTCGGCGCCCAGGTGGTCGTGCTTCCTTAGGCAGCCACCGTTTTTCCGAACTGAATACGTTCCGCCCGTTTCACCTTGGCACCGCATGTCCTTCACTTTCGGGGCTCGCCCCCATGCTGTGCTCAGCAAGCATTCCCGCACCAAGCCGAACCCTCGGTTTGAATCATGTCCGCCCCCGGCTGCCGGCATTCCACCGGCAGCCGGGGGCAACAACCAGAAAAGGAGCCATCAATGGCTAGCAACGAAGAAATCCTGGCCGGCCTGGCTGAAATCGTCAACGAAGAGACCGGCCTGGCCACGGAGGCTGTCGAAATGGACAAGTCCTTCACCGAGGACCTGGACATCGACTCCATCTCGATGATGACCATCGTGGTCAACGCCGAAGAGAAGTTCGGCGTCCGCATCCCGGACGAAGAGGTCAAGAACCTCAAGACCGTCGGCGACGCCGTCAGCTTCATCTCCAACGCCCAGGCCTAGTCTGGCTTCCGCCGGCAACGGCGGACCCAGGTGCCCGGTCCGGGCGCTGCAGCAGTGCCCGGACCGGACCACCATCAAGTGCATGACCCGAAAGTTTCCCCTCGCAGGCCCCGGCCATCCCGTTCGCGGTTCCGGATACGGCAGGCGCACCGACAGAGAGTGATCCCATGGCACGCAAAGTAGTCATTACCGGTCTGGGTGCCACCACACCCATCGGCGGCGATGTCCCCACGATGTGGAAGAACGCGCTCAAGGGCGTCTCCGGCGCGCACACGCTTGAGGACGATTGGGTGGCCAAGTACGAGCTGCCCGTCCACTTCGCCGCACGCGCCTCCACCCCGGCCCTAGATGTCCTGTCCCGGGTCGAAGCCAAGCGCATGGACCCGTCCACCCAGTTCGCCGTGGTCGCGGCCCGCGAGGCCTGGGCCGACTCCGGCATCACCGAAATCGACCACGACCGTTTGGCGGTGGCTTTCGCGACCGGCATTGGCGGCGTCTGGACCCTTCTGGACGCCTGGGACACCCTGCGCGAAAAGGGTCCCCGCCGTGTCCTGCCCATGACCGTGCCCATGCTGATGCCCAACGGTCCGGCCGCGGCTGTGAGCCTGGACCTGGGAGCCCGCGCCGGCGCCCACACCCCCGTTTCCGCCTGCGCGTCCGGCACCGAAGCCGTCCATGTTGGCCTGGACCTGATCCGTGCCGGCAAGGCAGACGTCGTCGTCTGCGGCGGCGCCGAAGCCGCCATCCACCCGATGCCGATCGCCGCGTTCGCCTCCATGCAGGCCCTCTCGCGCCGCAACGACGATCCCGAGCACGCCTCACGGCCCTACGACCGTGACCGCGACGGCTTCGTCATGGGCGAGGGTGCCGGTGCCCTGGTGCTCGAGGCCGAGGAACACGCCCTGGCCCGCGGCGCCCGGATCTACGCCGAACTGGCCGGCACCTCGGTCACCGCCGACGCCTACCACATCACCGCCCCGGACCCCGAGGGCCTGGGCGCCACCCGCGCGCTGAAGGCTGCGATGTTCGACGGCCGCATCCAGCCCGAAGACATCGTCCACGTCAACGCGCACGCCACCTCCACCCCGGTCGGCGACAAGCCCGAGTACGCGGCCCTCAAAGCCGCACTGGGCAAGCACGTGGACACCGTCGCAGTCTCGGCCACCAAGTCCCAGATGGGGCACCTGCTTGGCGCCTCCGGGGCCGTGGAAGCCGTGCTGACCGTGATGGCCATCTACGACCGCAAGGCGCCGGTGACCATCAACCTCGAGAACCAGGACCCGGAAATCCCGCTCGACGTCGTCACTACGGCCCGCGACCTGCCCGCCGGCAGCATCGCCGCACTGAGCAACTCGTTCGGCTTCGGCGGCCACAACGCCGTCATCGCGGTACGCAGCGTGTAGCTGCACCTGCCCACAGCACGCCGAGATAGCAGATGGCGGCAATGTTCTTCGTGAACATTGCCGCCATCTGCCTTTTGGCGCCTAGCTATGGAATTGCTGCGGTGTAGCGACTGGTGAGGCCCTAGCCGACCTGGTGGAGCCAGCGCACGGGGGCGCCTTCTGCGGCGTGCCGGAAGGGCTCGAGTTCCTCATCCCAGGCCTCCCCGAGGGCGAGCGAGAGTTCGTGGTACACGGCGGAGGGGTCGCCGGCGCCGGATTCGTAGGCGTAGCGGATGCGGTCCTCGGAAACCATGATGTTGCCGTGGACGTCGGTGGTGGCGTGGAAGATCCCCAGCTCCGGGGTGTGCGACCAGCGGCCGCCGTCGACTCCCTGGCTCGGTTCTTCGGTGACTTCGTAGCGCAGGTGCGCCCAGCCGCGCAGAGCGGACGCCAATTGAGCCCCCGTGCCCGGCGTTCCGGTCCACGACAGCTCGGCCCGGAACATTCCGGGCGCGGCAGGCTGAGCGGTCCACTCCAAGTCCGTCCGCTTGTCCACGACGGACCCTATGGCCCACTCAACGTGGGGGCACAAGGCAGTCGGGGCCGAGTGAACAAACAACACACCTCGGGTCAGTGCAACAGACATTCCATCCTCCATAGCTGTAGGTACGTCTTCCCCAACGACCTGTGCCTGGATGTCTGTCTGTTGCGCGGATCCGAAATCATGCCAGCGGTTCCTGCCAGACTACTTTATACAACCGGGTTCGAAGCTGGGACGTGGTGCATTCCAGCTTCAAGTTCAACTTGAAACTTCCCGGGCGTGAGTTTTATTCTGCCCTACGCCTCCAAATTACGCCAGTGCGATTCGGCGCGTCTTTTCCGGCGCGCCGCGCCCGTCTCCGCGGACCCCTATCCGGGCCGGTCCGGGCATCCCTGTGCCGGGCGATCCTTAGGCCCGGGGGTGCGCCTGCTGGTAGCTTTGCCGGAGTCTCTCGACGGACACGTGGGTGTAGATCTGGGTGGTGGCAAGGCTGCTGTGCCCGAGGATTTCCTGCACGGCACGCAGGTCCGCCCCGCCGTCGAGCAGGTGGGTCGCTGCGGAGTGCCGCAAGGCGTGCGGTCCGGTGGCGGCGGTGTCCCCCAGCCGCTCCAGCATCTCTTTGACCACRCTGCGGACCTGGCGCTGGTCCACCCTTCCGCCGCGCGCGCCTAGGAAGAGCGCGGGGCCGCTGGTCCCGGTGGCGAGGGCCGGCCGGCCGCGGCGGAGCCAGTCGTCGAGGGCGAGGGCAGCCGGCAGCCCGTAGGGCACCGTGCGTTCCTTGTTGCCCTTGCCGAGCACCCGGAGGGTTCTGCGGTCGGGGTCGAGGTCGTCCACGTCCATGCCGGCCAGCTCGCCAACGCGGACACCGGTGGCGTAGAGCATCTCCACCATGGCGCGGTTACGCAGTGCCAGAGGTTCGCCCTCGGCCGAAGCGGATTCAGCGTCGTCCACGAGCCTCCGGACCTGTTGCTGGTGCAGGACCCCGGGCAGGGACTTCTCCCGCTTTGGGGCCTTGAGCCGCAGGGCGGGGTCGGCTTCAATCAGCTCCTCGCGGACAGCCCAGGCGGTGAAGGCCCTGGCGGTGGCGGCGCGGCGGGCCAGGGTGGCGCGGGACTTGCCGGACTCGCTCTGGGCGCCGAGCCAGCGCCGGAGGGTCCCAAGCTCCAGCCCGGCAAGATCCTGGACCCCCTCGGTCGCGGCGTGCGCCAGCAGGCTTTCGACGTCGGAGAGATAGGCCCGGACGGTATGGGCGGACCGGCCCCGCTCCGCTTCCAGGTAGCGGCCGAAGCGTGCGGCGGCGCCGTCCAGCGAGGTGGGCAGCGCGGCGGGGGGATCCTGTGTAGGCACCCTCCTACTGTGGCAGTATTCCCGGGGCATTCAAGGAGCCGGTCGGCGAGCCGCGCCTTCCCGGCGGCGCTCATCACCTCAGTCCGCTTTCCCGGAGCGTTTCCAGCCGCCGTGCCGGGATTCGGCCAGGCCCAGCAGCCCCAGCCTGCCAAGCCCGGCGCGGACTGAGTCCGGGCCCAGACCGGCCACCGTGGCCAGCTTCTCGACCGAGCTGGTGGTGCGCAGCGGCAGGGCATCGAGCAGGATCAGGTCCTCCAGGGTCAGGCCGTCGTGGGCCTCAGCCCGGCCTGCCTTGTCCGGGGGCACCCCCTCGCCGCTCGGGGAGGCGAGTTCGGCGATTTCCCCGGCATCCGTGACGCACACGGCCCCGCCTTCGCGCAGGAGCCGGTGGCAGCCGGCGGAGTTGGCGCTGTGGATGGATCCGGGCACGGCGCCCACGGCCCGGCCCAGGCTTTCGGCATGGTGGGCGGTGTTGAGGGCGCCGGAGCGCCACCGGGCCTCGACGACGACCGTTACAGAGGCCAATGCCGCAATGAGGCGGTTGCGCTGCAGGAACCGGTAGCGGGTGGGCGCGGACCCGGGCGGGACCTCGGCCAAGACCGCGCCGTGGTCCGCCACGGCCCGGAGTAAGTCCTCGTTGCCGGACGGGTAGAAGCGGTCCACTCCCCCGGCCATGACGGCAATGGTGGGCACGCCGCCCGTGCTTCCGGCCAGGGCCGCCCTGTGGGCGTGGGCGTCAATCCCGTAGGCACCGCCGGAGACGATCGTGAAGCCGCGCTGGGCCAGCGAGTACGCGAGATCGCCCGTCACCGATGCCCCGTAGCTGGTGCTGTCCCGGGAGCCCACCAGAGCAATGGACCGGGCCGCCGGGGGCAGCTCCTGTTCCACTCCGCGCCACCACAGGCACAGGGGTTCCTTGAGTTCGAGGTCCGCCAGCTGCCGCGGCCACAAGTCGTCTGTGGGAATGAGGATCCGTCCGCCGAGCCGCTGCATGGTGGCCAGGTCCCGCTCCGGTGCTAGGTCGGGCACGCGCGGGGCCCAACGCTTCAGCGCCTCCGTGAGCCCTGACCAGCCCCCACCGGAGCCGCTGTCCGACAGGATTCCGGTCATCTCCTGCTCAAGCTCGGGACCGGCTGCGAGCCGGCCGCTGGCAATCCGCAGGGCGTCCTGCGTTCCCGCGGCCCGCACGAGTGCCAGCGCCGCCGCGTCCTGCGGCTCGAATAGTCGGGACAGGGCGGCCCGGGCTGTTCGTTCGTCATCGATCATGGTGGTTCCTTTCGCGTGGCTACGGGTGCTGATTCGCGCCGGCAGGCTCAGGGTGAGGCCGCGGCGGCCTGGCGGAGGCCCAGCGCCCGCCCGACGTCGTCCCCGTCCGGAACGTCGCGCCGGGAGAGGTCCGCAAGGGTCCAGGCGAGGCGCAGCGCGCGGTCGTAGCCGCGTGCGGTCAGCACACCGCGCTCCAGCGCGTAGTCCAGGATGCGGGTGGTGGGGGCATCGAGCCGCAGGGCCCCACGGAGCAGCCGCCCCGGCACCTGCGCGTTGGTTTCCATCCCGAACGGCAGCAGCCGGTCCAGCTGACGGCTCCGGGCCGCCCGGACCCGTTCCGCGATGCTGGCGGTTCCCTCCTCGGCTGTAGGCTGGCCGAATCCGGCCAGCGACACCCGCTCGACTTCGAGCTGGATATCGACCCGGTCCAACAGGGGCCCGGACATCCGGGCCTGGTACCGGCGGCGCATGGTGGGGGTGCAGATGCAGTCCACCCCTTTGCCGGTTGCCTTCCCGCACGGACAGGGGTTGGCTGCGAGGACCAGCTGAAATCGGGCGGGATAGGCCGCTGACCCGGCCGAGCGGTGGATGACCAGCTCACCGCTTTCCAGCGGCTGCCGCAGGGCGTCCAGGACGCCGCGGTCATACTCCGGGGCTTCGTCCAGGAAGAGCACTCCGCGGTGTGCACGGGACGCTGCCCCGGGCCGCGGCAGCCCGGACCCGCCACCGATGATGGCCACAGCGGTCGCGGTGTGGTGCGGGTTCTCGTAGGGTGGCCGGCGCAGCAGCTGCACAGAGCCCGACGGCAAAGAACACAGCGAGTGGATGGCGGTGACCTCCATGGCCTCGGTGTCGCCCAGATCCGGGAGCAGGCCGGGCAGCCGCTCGGCGAGCATAGTCTTCCCGGCGCCCGGCGGTCCGGTCAGCAGCAAGTGGTGGGCACCGGCAGCTGCCACTTCCAGGGCGCGCCGCGCCGCGGCCTGGCCGGAGACATCGCACATGTCCGGCGCCAGGGCGGGACCGCTGCCTGTATCGGGGCTGTCGGAGTCCTCGGACCCGGGCTCGAAGTCGAGGGCAAGGTCCTGCGGGTCCGCGCCGCAGTCGAAGGCGAGCCGGGCCAGGGTGGCATAGCCCCGGACCTGCGCGCCGGGGACGAGCTCGGCCTCCGCCACGTTGGCCCGGGCCACGACGACCTCGGGGTAGCCGGCCCGTACCGCGGCCATCACGGCCGGAAGGATGCCCCGCACGGGCCGCAGCCGGCCGTCCAGGCCGAGTTCGGCGATGAAGACGGTGCGCCCCGTGGGCCGGATGTCGTTCGCCGCGAGCAGCACCGCCATGGCGATGGCGAGGTCGAAGCCCGAGCCGCGTTTGGGCAGGGACGCCGGGATGAGGTTGGCCGTAATTTTCCGACGGCTCAGCGGGATCCCCGAGTTCTGGGCCGCGGAGCGGATCCGTTCCTTGGCCTCGTTCAGTGAGGCGTCCGGCAGGCCAAGGATCACAAAGGCCGGCAGGGTCTGGCCGATGTCGGCCTCGACCTCGACGATGTAGCCGTTGAGGCCCACGAGCGCGACCGAATAGGTCCGGCCCAAGCCCATCTACCCCACACCCCTGAGGTGCTCGACGTCGGGCTCGCCGATGCCGTCGTCCAGCACGGCGATCACGTCCACGCGGCACAGTGGGGCGCGCAGCCCCTGGGCACGACACCACGCCGACGCGAGCCGGTGGAGCCTGGCCAGCTTGTCCGCGCCCACGGCTTCAAAGGGGTGGCCGTAGGCGAGGGACTTGCGGGTTTTCACCTCGGCGATGACCACGGCTTCGCCATCAAACGCGACAATGTCGATCTCACCCTCAGGGCAGCGCCAGTTCCGCTCCACGATCTGCATGCCGTGGGCTTGAAGGTAATCCGCCGCGAGGTCCTCCCCGTGGCGGCCGAGCACGTCCTTAGCTCTCATACCTCCAGCATGGCGGGCCGCCAAGGACGGGCAGAGGGCACACTTTTGCTATGTGGAAAAACCCATGGCCCGGTCGCGGCGGAGGAAAGGTCGCAGCGTTACCGGAGTATGAAGCACCGACTTGGAACAAGGAACGTGCACCCGGCTCCCTGGCGAATCAAGACATGGCGTACCAGAGTCTGAACGGCAACGCCAAGGGCTACTCACGACACAGGCGGTTCGCCATCAACCCGGTCGCGGCCTATCCATTCAAGACGATTCAGCACGAGCTGAGCCACATCGTCCACGGTCACACAACTGACGAGAAGCTGGCAGAGTACGGCAATCACCGTGGGATCTTCCAGTTCGAAGCCGAGGGGTCGGCCTACCTAATCATGAACAAGTCAGGGGCGACTGATCAGTTCGACGCCGACGAGAGCCGTCACTACGTCCAGTCTTGGCTACAGGGAAATAAGCCAGACGAGAAGCGTATCCGCAGGGTGTTCAGCACTGCTGATCGCATAATCAAGGCAGGACGAGAAGAACCGCAGGAGAAACAGGAATGAAAGTACTTTTCCTCGATATTGATGGAGTCGTCAACCGCGTGGGTACGCGACAGAGCTTTCACGGCTTCATGGGCATCGATCCGTTCCTGGCGTCCAGGGTCAGCAAGATCATCCTCGACACTGACGCAGCCGTTGTTCTTACGTCCACATGGCGGATCTTCAAAGACGGCCGGGAAGAGGTCGACCGACACGTCTACAAGACCTTTGACGTGACTCCGACGGCAGACACAGGTTTTCGTGGCGAGGAGGTGAAGATGTGGCTGGACCAGCATCCAGAAGTTACGCGGTATGCCATTATCGATGATGACTCAGACTTCTATGCCGATCAGCCCCTGTTCAAGACCGCCTGGCAGACGGGAATCACCGACGAGATTGCGCAGCAGGTAACCGAATATCTAAACAGGGAGGAGAGAGCCAATGAGTGAACGTCTACCAGCCAACGAAGAGAACCTTATGATCAACTTCAGGACGTGCTGGAGCGAGTTAAATAGCCCCTACGTGACTTGCTCAACGTTGGGGACCTGGACAACCCTGACGAGCTGCGAGCTGCGAGCTGCGAGCTGCCATACAGCTCTGCGAGCAACAACCGACCGCCATGTACGTCGTCAGCCTCGAGGGCTTCGCGTCACACCTTGAGGACATGCCGCGCTTGTCAGTCCGCGACATCGAGTCAGTCGCTCTGATGAGGACGGAAACGTCTACTTCATCAAAAAAGCTCATGAATAAATAGCAGATTGCTTCATAACGCTGCGCAGTTGATGGGGGTTCTGCCACTGCCCACACTCGTCACCCGGGCGGCGGAAGGCGGTATCTATCTGGGCCCGGGTGCATTGCCCTGGACCGCATCGGGAAACCCTGCTGCGGCACCCAGGGGCTAGGAAGCCCGAAAACTAGGAAGCCAGGGTCAGTTGCCCAGGTCTTCGACCTTGGGCAGGGCGAGCTCCTCGCTGCGCGGCAGTTCCTCGACGTTGACGTCCTTGAACGTGATGACGCGGACGCTCTTGACGAAGCGGGCGGAACGGTAGACGTCCCACACCCAGGCGTCCTGCAGGGTCAGATCGAAGTAGACCTCGCCGTCGGCGCTGCGGGCCTGCAGGTCAACATGGTTGGCAAGGTAGAAACGCCGTTCGGTCTCGACCACATAGCTGAACAGCCCGACGACGTCGCGGTATTCGCGGTAGAGCTGTAGCTCCATGTCGGTCTCATAGTTTTCAAGGTCCTCGGCACTCATGGTTCCATCTTGCACCATCCGGCGTCGGCCGCGCGCCACCGCGCGCCCCAGAGAGGCACAGAGAGGCACAGCGTGCCACGGGCCGGCGCCCGCAGGCTAGAGCAGCTGCCAGCTGACCCGGTGGTACGGCGTGGGACCGGCGGTCCGCAGCGCTTCCTTGTGCGCCGCGGTGCCGTAGCCCTTGTTCTCGTCCCAGCCGTAGGCCGGGTATTGGGTGTGCAGCTCGCACATCATCGCATCGCGCTCGACCTTCGCAATGATGCTGGCCGCGGCGACGCTGAGGCACTGCATGTCGGCTTTGACCAGCGTGTGCACCGGGGCGTCGCAGCCGGGTTCGGCGGGGGCGTCGTCAAAGAGTGAGGGCTGGAGATCGGGCGAGAGCCAGTTGTGGCTGCCGTCCAGCAGGACAACCTCGGGCCTGATGCCGGCGGCGAGCACCGCGAACCAGGCCCGGTTCCCGGCCAGCCGGAGGGCGGCGATGATTCCGAGTTCGTCAATCTCGTTCGCGGAGGCATGTCCCACGGCGGAGGCGACGCTCCAGTCCCGGACCAGCGGCACCAGCCGCTCCCGGTCCGCGACCTTGAGCAGCTTGCTGTCCCGGACATCGGCCAGGAGCTTCTGCTGTTGCAGGTCGACGACGGCGATCCCCACGCTGACGGGGCCGGCGAGGGCACCGCGGCCCACCTCGTCGATACCCGCGAGAAGCCGGGCGCCGGAGCTGCGGAAGCGGCGTTCGTAGTCGAGGGTGGGGGCGACTGACATGAAGGGCGGCTTACTTTCCGGTCGGGGCGGGCACGCTGCTGAAGACGCCCGGATAGTTGTCCAGCACCGACATCCTGTTCAGCGGCCACGCTATGACGGCGGCTTTGCCTTCGATGTCGGACTCGTTGACGAAGCCGCCGTTGGTGTCCATATGGGCGCGTGAATCCGCGGAGTGGTTGCGGTTGTCGCCCATGACCCAGACCTTGCCCGCGGGCACGACGACGTCGAAGTCGCGGACCTGGGGAATCTCGACGGAATTGATGTACTTCTCATCAAGCGGCGCGCCGTTGACGGTGAGCTGTCCGCCGGCGTCGCAGCAGACCACGTGATCCCCGGGGAGCCCGATCACGCGCTTGACCAGGTGCTGTTCCGAGTTGTCCGGAAGCAGACCGACGAACGTCAGCCCGTCCTGAACCCAGGTGAACGGGCCCTTCGTCTTCTGGGCTGCGGGGGCCAGCCAGCCCTGGCTGTCCCGGAACACCACCACGTCCCCGCGTTGGAGCGCCATGGGCTCCGGCACGAGGAGGTTGACGAAGATGCGGTCGTTCACGTCGAGGGTGTTGACCATGGATTCGGACGGGATGTAGAAGGCCCGGAACAGGAAGGTCTTGATCAGGAAGGACAGCACGATCGCCACGATGACCACCGTGGCAACCTCCTTCAGCCACAGGAAGAGCGGGCTGCGCCCTTCACGGGCCCTGGCCTTCCTGGCCCGGCGGGAGGACGCATCTGCGTGGGCGGGACCGGCTGTCCGGTCCCTGTCGCCCCGATCAGCCCGCCGCGCCCCGGCACTGCCGTCCTGCGACGCCGGCGCCGGCACAACAGCCGGCGCCGCGGCCTCCGCACCAGCGTGCTCGTCCGCGACCTGTGCCTGCGGCAGCCGGGTGGTGGGCTGCTCCGCCGGCTCGTCCCCGGGGATCGCCGAGGCGGCAACCCGGGGTCGGTCCTGGCCCTGCGGATCAGGAGTGCGCGGTTCGGTTTCGGGCATCTACTGTCCGTTCGTCGTCGTCGTTGTCGCAGCCGGTTCGGGCCGCGCTACTGCTGCAAATCTATCAAGCGGCCAGATGATCTGTACCGGTCTGCCAATGACGCGTTCGAGCGGCACCATGCCGCCGCCGGGGGCACCGAGGAGGCTCCGGGAATCGGCCGACATGGAGCGGTGGTCCCCCATGAGCCAGAGCCGTCCGGCCGGCACCTCAACAGCGAACTTCATATCGCTCGGGGTGTCCCCCGGATACAAGTACGGTTCCGCAACTTGCTGACCGTTGACTGTGAGCCGGCCGCCGGCATCGCAACAAACCACGCGGTCACCGGGCAGTCCGATGACGCGCTTGACATACGTGGTGTCGCTGCCCGCGAGGCCGAGCCAGCGTCCGGCTTCGGCGAGAGCATCCACCACGGGGCCGTTGCCGCTGTTGAGCGGGGCGAAGGAGCCGCGGCCGTCAAAGACGACGACGTCCCCCCTGTCCAGGGGTTCAGCCTGGAAGCCGGCCCGTGCCACCAGGATCCGGTCCCCGGTGTGAAGGAGCGGTTCCATGGACGCGGACGGGATGAAGAAGATGTCCAGCCACAATGAGCGGACCACGGCGCTGATGGCCACGGCGAGCACCAGGGCCAGCAACGCAAAACGCCAGCCCGGTTTCCTGGGCTGGCGTTTTGGCTGTTCCATGTTCCGTATCCCTTGGCGCTGTAGTGAACTAAATTGCGCTGTTGCGGATAGCTCCGGCGCCGCACTAGCTGACGCACCGGGTACGGTCCGTGGACCCGCGGTGGAAGCCTGTCGTGGAAGTCGAAAGGACTTACTTGGCGGGCTGGAAGTCGCGCTTTTCCTTGATCTTCGCGGCCTTACCACGCAGGTTACGCATGTAGTAAAGCTTGGCGCGGCGCACGTCACCCTTGGAGACGAGCTCGATCTTGTCGATGATCGGGGAGTGCACCGGGAAGGTACGCTCCACGCCGACACCGAAGGAGACCTTGCGGACGGTGAAGGTTTCGCGGACGCCATCGCCGTGGCGGCCCAGGACGAAGCCCTGGAATACCTGGACGCGGGAGTTCTTGCCTTCGATGATGTTCACGTGAACCTTGATGGTGTCACCCGCGCGGAACTCGGGAACATCGGTGCGCAGCGAGGCTGCATCTACGGAATCGAGGATATGCATTGATCCACTCCTGGTGAACGCCACAGGTCACTCACGTTGGGTTACGGCGGCCAAGCCCGGGGGCATGTGCCGCCCGGAAATTTCCGCCGAAAGTTTGTCAATCCGGCCCTGTCAGGAATAGACGGGACCGGGGTGCCGGGCTGTTGGCAGCGCTCCCCCTGTGGCAGGTTCGCAACCCAGCAGGCACAAGGACTAATTTTGCCACATTTTGTGCGGGTTAGCCCAATCCCGGCGGTTAGGCGTCGGGACGGCGCACCAGGTGGCCGTCGACGACGTCGTACCCCAGGTCAGCGAACGCCGTGCGGTCCGCGCGCGGCAGCCTGCCGGCGTCGAACTCCACCAGGAGGTCGGGGCGGCGTTCGGCGGTGCGCCGGTACTGCTCGTGCCGGCGCCACTGGGCGATCTTGCCGTGGTTGCCGCTCAGCAGCACCGCCGGGACGTCCCGGTCCCGCCAGCTGGAGGGCTTGGTGTAGACGGGGTACTCGAGCAGCCCGTCCGAGTGGGACTCCTCGACCAGGGACTCGGGGTTGYCGACGACGCCGGGCAGCAGCCGCCCGATGGCCTCAACCATGGCCAGCACGGCGACTTCGCCGCCGTTGAGGACGTAGTCCCCCAGGCTCATCGGGCGCACCGTGAAGTGGTCCGCGGCCCATTCCAGGACGCGTTCGTCGATGCCTTCATAGCGTCCGCAGGCGAACACCAGCTGCTCTTCCTCGGCCAGTTCGTGCGCGGTGGCCTGGGTGAAGCGCTCCCCCGCCGGCGACGGGACAATCAGGACCGGCTTGCCGGCAGAATCCGGCACGCCGGCGTCTTCGGACCGCCCGGCGGCCACGGCGGTGAGGGCCTGCGCCCACGGCTCGGGCTTCATGACCATGCCGGCGCCGCCGCCGTAGGGGGTGTCATCGACCGTCCGGTGCCGGTCGGTGGTGAACTCACGCAGGTCGTGGACCTTGAGGTCCAGCAGGCCGTCCTGGCGGGCCTTGCCGATCAGCGACAGTTCCAGCGGGGCCAGGTACTCCGGAAAGATGCTGACGACGTCGATTCTCATCTACGCGTTGCCCTGCTCATCGAGGTTGTGCTGGTCGGGGGCCTCGTCGGTGTTGACCTCGAACAGCCCGGGCGGCGGGGTGACGAGGACGTACTTTTCACCCACGTTGACCTCGGGCACAATCTGCTCGACGAACGGGATCAGGACTTCCTTGCCGTCGGTCGTGGTGACCACCAGCAGGTCCTGGACGGGCAGCGTGTGCAGTCCCGAGACCTTGCCGACCACGCTGGCGCCCACCCGGACGTCCAGGCCCACGAGCTCGTGCTCGTACCAGCCCTCGTCGTCGTCGGCGGCGCCGATTTCTTCGGTTTCGATGAACAGCTTCGCGCCGCGCAGGGTCTCGGCCTCGTTGCGGGTTTCGATCTCATCGAAGGCCAGCAACAGGATGTCCTTGTTCCAGCGCGCGCTGAACACCGTCAGCGGCCCGGCGGAGACGGGTTCCACGATGAACTGCGTGCCGGGAACAAAACGGTCGCCGGGCGCGTCGGTGAGCACCTGGACGGTCACTTCGCCGCGGATGCCGTGGGGCTTGCCGATTCGTGCCACCTGGAGCTGCATCTGTTCCTCTGTTCGGGGTTGGTGATTCTGTAAGTCTGTTGCGTAACGACGGGAAAACAGTCCGGCCCCTCCACCATTATCTGGTGAAGGGGCCGGACTCAAGACAAGTAGTGCTGAAAGCGTTACCGGCGGCGGTCGGTGTCGACGACGTCGACCCTGACCTGCTCGCCGTCCGCCAGCGCCGCAACCACAGTGCGCAATGCGCGTGCGGTCCGGCCCTGCCGGCCGATCACCCGTCCGAGGTCGTCCTGATGAACGCGCACCTCAAGGGTTTCCCCGCGGCGGTTGTTCTTCGCACTGACCTTGACGTCCTCGGGGCTGTCAACAATCCCGCGGACCAGGTGTTCGAGCGCTTCTGCCAGCAATTTACTCAGCCTCGGTGGTCTCTGCTTCGGCGGCGTCGGCGGGAGCCTCGGCAGCTTCATCCTTCTTGGCCTTCTTGGTGATGGCTTCCGGGATGATCACGGAACCCTTTTCCGGGGTAACGAAGGCAGCCTTGGGAGCCTTGGTCTTCAAGGTTCCCTCCTGGCCCGGGAGACCCTTGAACTTCTGCCAGTCACCGGTGATCTTCAGGATCGCGGCAACCTGCTCGGACGGCTGTGCGCCGACGCCGAGCCAGTACTGGGCACGGTCCGTGTCGACCTCGATGTACGAGGGCTCTTCGGTCGGGTGGTACTTGCCGATCTCTTCAATAGCACGGCCATCACGCTTGGAGCGTGAGTCCATGACGACGATGCGGTAGTACGGTGCGCGCATCTTACCGAAGCGCTTAAGGCGAATCTTTACGGCCACTTTTGTGGTCACTCCTGTTTCTGAAACGGGGTCGAGCCCGGCGTTCTGCACCCGTGGGGCGGGCCGTACTTGGGGGTTCTAAAGGACAAGATCCAGACGCGGAGAGAGGGGCCACGCAGATCGAGTACCTGTTCATTGTGCCAGAACACCGGCAGGATTTCGACTTGACGCGGGTCCGGCGCGCCAGCACGCCCCCTGGTCGCGGCGATCCAGGCCGGTCAGGACGTCCAGACGTAGAGGCCGGACCTGGTGGCGGGGTCGACTCCAGCGGCGAGCTCGGCGATCCGGCGGACATAGCCCCGCGCCTCGTCCGGGCCGAAGGGCATGTCCTCCTCGGCGGCCCAGTTGGCCGCGACGTCCTCGAGGACGTCGCCCTCCCCTTCGGTTTCATAGCTGAGCAGTTCCGCCAGCGTGCGGACCATCGCGGCGGGGACGCCGAGCAGCGAGTCGCTGGCCACGTCAACCATGGCCAGCTCGTAATCCGCGCCCGGGGCGTGCACGGCCACTCCGGCGAGGTCTCCCAGCCGCTCCACCTCAAAGTCACTAATCTCCGGGATGCGGACTGCCCCCGGCGCGGCCGGCCCGCCGCCTTCGAGTGCGCCGGCGCGCTTGAGGGCTTCTTCGTGGGTGGACACAAAGAGTTCGGTGAATCCCATGCAGCTTGTCCTTAGGGTTCGGCGGTACGCGGACCGCTGTTTTCGGCGTCGCTTCAGCCTAGCGTGCCTTTAGCGCACGGCGACGCTGGTGGACATGCCCTCCGTAACCGTGCCGGATGTCGCCATACTTGGTCCCACCCGTGGGCATGCCCTCCCCGGAGCGTGAGCACTGGACATATGGCAGCTATGTCCGTTCCCGGCCGCGACCGATGGACATGTTCCGAAGTCCCGCCAACGAACTGTGGACATGCCCTCCCCCGACGGTGAGCAATGGACATATGGCAGCTATGTCCATTCCCGGCCGCGACCGGTGGACATACCCAGCGGTTCTGAGGGCGACGAGTGGACATGCCCTCCTCCGGCCCGGGAACCCTGCCCACCCGGCCCCGCCCGCGGACATGCCCAGGGGTCCTGAGGGCGACCAGTTGACATGCCCTCCCCTGACCGTGAGCACTGGACATATGGCAGCTATGTCCGTTCCCGGCTGCGACCGGTGGACATACCCAGCGGTCCTGAGGGCGACCAGTGGACATGTCCTCCTCCAGCCCGGGAAACCCAGCCCATCCGGCTGCGACCGATGGACATGTTCCGAAGTCCCGCCAACGAACAGTGGAAATGCCCTCCCCCGACGGTGAGCAATGGACATAAGGCAGCCATGTCCATTCCCGGCCGCGACCGATGGACATGTTCCGAAGTCCCGCCAACGAACGTTGGGCATGTCCAGTGGGGAGCTATGAACGCTGGACATGCCCAGCGAACAGCGTGCCTTAGCGCACGGCGACGCGGATCCGGTTGCGCCACGGGTCCTCGAAGCGCAGCTCGGCGCCGGTGTGGTGCGAATCGACGCCGGCGACCTTAAGCCGGTCGGCCAGGCCTGCGACGTCGTCACCGGACGGCACTTCGATGAGGACTTCACCCAGGCCCAACGTGTCGCGCCGGGGACCCGCGCCGCGGCTGTTCCAGACGTTCATGGCCATGTGGTGGTGGTAGCCGCCGGCAGAGACGAACAGTGCCTGGCCGTGCCAGCCCGCGGTCTTCTCGAATCCGAGGGTGCCGACGTAGAACTCTTGCGCGGAATGAACGTCGCCCACTTGCAGGTGGACGTGCCCGACGCCGGCGGCGGCCTCGCGCTGGCCGGTCACGGATTCTTCGGTCAGGAACTGCTGCAGGTAACGCTGCGGCGGCAGGGCCAGGCTGTCCATGACGACGTTCTTGCCCTCCCACGACCAGGCTTCCCGCGGCCGGTCCCAGTACAGCTCGATGCCGTTGCCCTCGGGGTCGTTGAAGTAGAACGCCTCGCTGACAAGGTGGTCCGCGCTGCCCGTGAAGGACTGGGGCTCATACTGGGCCGCGGTGGCCACGGTAGCCGCCAGGGAGTGCTGGTCCTCGAAGAGCAGGGCGGTGTGGAAGAGCCCGGCCTCGCCGCGGGAGGGAATGTTCAGGCCGGGGGCGGGCGCCAGGTGGACCAGCGGCTTGCGCTTGCGTCCGAGGTAGAGGCCGCCGTCCTGTTCGGCCACAATTTCCAGGCCGAGGGCCCGCTGGTAGTAATCGGTCATGAGCTTCATGTCGCCGACCTTGAGCATCACGGTGCCCATGCTGAGTTCGGCCGGAAGGAGATCCTGGGTGCTGGATTCTTGGGTCATCGAAACGCTCCGGTGTCTTGCGGCCACCGGGTATCGGCGACCTTTCGTATAGGGTAAAATTACTTGAAGCTTCAATTTATTCCTAACGGATGAAGTGCCCCCTCAGCACAATGTGCTGTAGGCCCGCGAGGGTGCCGAGGTGCTGCCGGGGGTCTTCGGCGCATACCAGGACGTCGGCGCTGGCCCCTTCGGCGATGCCGTCCGCGCCGAGCCACGTCCTCGCGGACCAGGCCGCCGCGTCGAGGGCGGCTGCTGCGGGCAGGCCGGCGGCGTGCAGGGCATGGATCTCGTCCACGATCCGGCCGTGCCTGATCACGCTGCCGGCGTCGGTGCCGGCATAGATGGCCACCCCGGCCTCGTAGGCTTCGAGGACCCGTTCAGCCCGCCGTTCCCACAGCGAGCGCATGTGGGCGGCGTAGCGGGGGAACTTGGCCTCCGCCCGCGTGGCGATGTCCGGGAACGTGGCGATGTTGATCAGAGTGGGCACGATCGGGACGCCTTGGTCGAGGAAGCGCGGCAAGTGCCGGGGCAGCAGCCCGGTGCCGTGCTCGATGCAGTCGATCCCGGCGTCGAGCATGTCATCCAGGGTGTCTTCGGCGAAGCAGTGCGCGGTGACCCGGGCCCCTTCATCGTGGGCGGCCTGGACGGCGTCCTTGACCGTCCGGGCGGGAAAGCTGGCCGCCAGGTCGCCGGCGTCGCGGTCGATCCAGTCCCCCACGAGCTTGACCCAGCCGTCGCCCGCGCGGGCCTGCTTCCGCACCGCCTCTACGAGATCCTCCGGCTGGACCTCGATGGCCAGGCCCGGCAGGTAGCGCCGGGTCCTGCCGAGGTGCCGGCCGGAGCGGATGATCCGGGGAAGGTCCGCCCGCTGCTGGAGCCAGCGGGTGTCGTGGACCGCGCCGGCATCTCGGACCAGCAGCGTCCCGGCGTCCCGGTCCGCCAGGGCCTGGGATTCGGCGGTGTCCTCGGAAACGTCCCCGCCCGGGCCCAGGCCGATGTGGCAGTGTGCGTCCACGAACCCGGGAATGACCCAGCCGTCCAGCACGGTCTCCGGCGCGGCTGCCGGGCGGCGGAAGGTCAGCAGTCCGTCCACCGACCAAAGTCCGCGGCGTTCCTGGTCCGCGGCCGTGAGGATGGGGCCGCTGAATTCGATGATGCCGGTCATGGCCTAAGCCTAATCCGCATGACAACCCGCCGGCCCAGATCATCCAGCCCCAGCTGCGCTTCGTGCACCCGCAGGGCAGCCAACGCCTGGCCCGGCTGGGCGAATTCCTCGAAACCGCAGCTCGCGTAAAACGGCCCATTGAACGGAATGTCCGCGAAGGTGCTAAGCGTCATCGATAAACAGCCACGACTCCGGGCCGCATCGATGGCCGCCTCCACCACGGACCGGCCGATCCCCCGCCCGCCGAAGTCCGGCTGCACGGAGAGTTGCTCCAGGTGGGCCTGGCCGCCGAGTTCGTCAACGCGGGCAAATCCTACGGGCGGGTTTCCGGCGACAAGTATGAAGCGCGGCTCGACCGGCGTCGTCAACGCCGGAGCCGGGAGCGCCTGGTCCCCCGGCTCCGCTTCGAGGATGCGGTCTGCTGCGGCCTCGAGAACCGGCAGCGCCGGAAGGTCTTCCGGCGTCGCCGTCCTGATCCGGGCCGCGGCCCCGGGCACAGTCACAATGCCAAGCTAACACCGCGGTCCGCCGGCCGCGTCATACTCCACAGCCGTCGACAGGCACGTGGTAGCTTCGTCTACGACCACACGGGTGCCCCCTGCAGGGGCTGAGATCGGGCTGACGCAGCCTGCGACCGTTGAACCTGTCCGGGTAATGCCGGCGAAGGAAGTGAGTATTTTCGTGAATACCCAATTGACCCAGCACAGCCCTGCCCAAATCGAGCCCGTCCAAATTGAGTCAGCCCAAAATGAGCCTGCAGCCGCCACGCAGTCGCTGAAGTCCCACTCGCTGGCCTTCACCACGGACCCGGACCATGGCATCCGCGTCCCGGTGACCGAGATTGYCCTGGAACCCTCACCGGGCGGCGTCGGGAACGCACCCTTCCGGGTCTACCGCACCGCCGGCCCCGGCAGCGATCCGGTCCGCGGGCTGGAGCCCTTCCGGGCATCCTGGATTGAGGCCAGGGCGGACACCGAAACCTACGCCGGCCGGGAACGGGAGCTGCTCGACGACGGCAAGTCGGCGGTGCGCCGGGGTGCGGCGTCGGCCGAGTGGCGGGGCGGCCGGCCGGTGCCGCGGCGCGCCGTTGAGGGCAAGACCGTCACGCAGATGCGCTACGCCCGGGACGGTGTCATCACACAGGAAATGCGGTTCGTCGCGCTGCGGGAGAACTGCGATGTGGAGCTGGTCCGCAGCGAGGTGGCCGCGGGGCGGGCGATCATTCCCAACAACGTCAACCACCCCGAATCCGAGCCGATGATCATCGGCAAGGCGTTCCTGGTGAAAATCAACGCCAATATCGGCAACTCCGCCGTGACCAGTTCCATCGCCGAGGAGGTGGACAAACTCCAGTGGGCCACCCAGTGGGGCGCGGACACGGTCATGGACCTCTCCACCGGGGACGACATCCACACGACACGCGAATGGATCATCCGCAACTCCCCCGTCCCCATCGGCACGGTCCCGATCTACCAGGCGCTGGAGAAGGTCAACGGTGAGGCGAATGCCCTGACCTGGGAGATCTTCCGGGACACCGTGATCGAGCAGTGCGAGCAGGGCGTGGACTACATGACCATCCACGCCGGGGTGCTGCTGCGCTACGTGCCCCTGACAGCCAACCGGGTCACCGGCATCGTCTCCCGCGGCGGCTCCATCATGGCCGGCTGGTGCCTGGCGCACCACCAGGAGAACTTCCTCTACACCCACTTCGACGAGCTGTGCGAGATCTTCGCGAAGTACGACGTCGCGTTCTCCCTGGGTGACGGGCTGCGGCCCGGCGCGACGGCGGATGCCAACGACGCGGCGCAGTTCGCCGAGCTGGACACGCTGGCCGAGCTCACGCAGCGGGCCTGGGAGTTCGATGTGCAGGTCATGGTGGAGGGCCCGGGACATGTGCCCTTCCACCTCGTCCGGGAAAACGTGGAGCGCCAGCAGGAACTCTGCAAGGGCGCCCCGTTCTATACGCTCGGGCCGCTGGTCACCGATATCGCACCGGGGTATGACCACATCACCTCGGCGATCGGCGCCACGGAGATTGCCCGCTTCGGCACCGCCATGCTCTGCTACGTGACACCCAAGGAACACCTCGGGCTGCCGAACAAGGACGACGTGAAGACGGGCGTGATCACCTACAAGATCGCGGCCCACGCCGCCGACCTCGCCAAGGGCCACCCCGGCGCCCACGAACGCGACGATGCCCTGTCCAAGGCGCGGTTTGAGTTCCGCTGGCGGGACCAGTTCGCGCTGTCCCTGGACCCGGTGACGGCGGAGGCCTTCCACGATGAGACGCTTCCCGCGGAGCCGGCCAAGACAGCCCACTTCTGCTCGATGTGCGGTCCCAAGTTCTGCTCGATGCGGATCAGCCAGGACATCCGGGACGAATACGGTTCAGCTGATTCGCAGGCGGCCCTGGCGCAGATGGCGGCCGGAATGCAGGCGAAGAGCAATGAGTTCCTCGCCTCGGGCGGCAAGGTCTACCTGCCGGAACCGGCCGTAGGCGAACCTGCAGCCTCCTAGGACGCCCGGGCGTGCTGGTGCCGGCTAACCTCGGCGATGTACGAGCGGATGGCCCGGTCCCCCTCGGCTGAATCCTGGGGCCGGTGCCCTCCCGGCGCCGTGCGGTGCAGGGCGCCGGTCTCGCGCAGGTAGCCGGCGATTTCCTCATACAGCGGTTCCCAGCCTCCGGTCAGGACCAGCGTCGGCACGCCCGGCACGATCTGCAGCGGGGCTTCCCACGGCGGCGCCTGCAGGCGGAGCCGGCGCGCCGCCCGGAGGGCCTCCGGCGTCGTGGCCCCCGGGGCGTCGGCCGCAAACGCGCGGCGGATGAACTCCCGCTGGAAGTCGTCGTCGCTGAGGTTGTGCCGGACGTCGAAGAGCGGCTGCATGAGCGCCCGGTGCGCAGCGGTGGCGGGAAGCTCCGCGGTCAGGGACAGGCAGGCCGGTTCCACCAGGGTGAGCGACTGGACGAGGTCGGGCCGCTCGACGGCAGCCATCATCGCGGCGATCGCGCCCTGCGAATGGGCCACCACATGGCCGCCGGCCTCGCCGCGGCCGTCGTCTGCCAGCGACGCGAGCACAATTGCGGCGTCGGCGGCGAAGTTGGATTCGAGGGGTTCCGCGACGGCGTCAAACCCGTGCCGCCGCAGGAACAGGGCGTCGTAGTCCAGCGCCATTCCGTGCTGCTTTGGCCACGCGGCGGCACCGAAGCTGCCATCCCCGTGGACGAAGACTACGCGCTGCTTGAACATTGTCTAACCCTATGGCACTTCAGTGCTGATGCCGCCGGCGACACAGTCCCGGCGGCATTAGCAGCTGCGGCTACTTGCTGCCGCCGAGGAACTTGTCGAAGCCCTTGGGCAAATTCAGCTGGGACGGATCGAAGTCGCCGCCCTGCTGGCCGAACGATGCCCCGGTGGGCAGGGCCTTGGAGCCGGCGGCACGCCGGGCCTCGGCGTCGCGCAGTTCCTGCGCTGCCTTGGCCGGGTTGCCGGAGCGGGCCTTCTTCTTGGGCGCGGGCTTGGCTCCCTTGCGCGCCCCGCCGCCCATGCCGGGCATCCCCGGCATTCCGGGCATCCCGCCGCCGGCGGCCATCTTCTTCATCATCTTCTGGGCCTGGGCAAAGCGCTCCAGCAGTCCGTTGACCTCGGAGACGTGCACGCCGGAACCGCGGGCAATGCGGGCCCGGCGGGAGCCGTTGATGATCTTCGGAGCAACGCGCTCGTGCGGGGTCATGGACCGGACAATGGCCTCAACACGGTCGATCTCGCGCTCGTCGAACTGCTCCAGCTGCTGGCGGATGTTCTGCGCGCCCGGCATCATCATGAGCATTTTCTTCATGGAGCCCATGTTGCGGATCTGCTGCATCTGGGCGAGGAAGTCATCCAGGGTGAAGTCTTCCTGGTCGGCGAACTTCTTCGCCATCCGGGCGGCTTCATCCTTGTCCCAGGACTTCTCGGCCTGCTCGATCAGGGTGAGGACGTCACCCATGTCGAGAATGCGCGAGGCCATGCGGTCCGGGTGGAAGAGCTCGAAGTCGTCCACGCCTTCGCCGGTGGACGCGAACATGACCGGCTTGCCGGTGACCGATGCGACGGAGAGCGCGGCACCGCCGCGGGCGTCGCCGTCGAGCTTGGAGAGCACGATGCCGGTGAAGTTGACGCCCTCGTCGAAGGCCACGGCTGTGTTGACGGCGTCCTGGCCGATCATGGAGTCGATCACGAACAGGACTTCGTTCGGGACGATCGCGCGGCGGATCTGGCGCGCCTGCTCCATCATGTCGGCGTCGACGCCGAGACGGCCGGCGGTGTCCACGATCACGACGTCGTGGAGGGTGCGCTTGGCTTCCTCGACGCCGTCACGGGCGACGGCGACCGGGTCGCCGGCAGGGTGGTCCAGCTCGGTGGACGTGGCGCCTGGGTGCGGGGCGAAAACGGGCACGCCGGCGCGCTGGCCGACCACCTGCAGCTGGGTGACGGCGTTGGGGCGCTGGAGGTCGCAGGCCACCAGCATGGGGCTGTGGCCCTGGGACTTGAGCCACTTGGCGAGCTTGCCGGCCAGGGTGGTCTTGCCGGCGCCCTGCAGGCCGGCCAGCATGATGATGGTGGGTCCGGTCTTGGCGAGGCGGATCCGGCGGGTCTCGCCGCCGAGGATCTCCACGAGCTCCTCGTTGACGATCTTGACGATCTGCTGGCTCGGGTTCAGCGCCCCGGAAACCTCGGCGCCGAGGGCACGCTCGCGCACGCGGCCAGTGAACTCCCGGACCACGGGCACGGCGACATCGGCGTCCAGGAGGGCACGCCGGATCTCGCGGACTGTGGCGTCAACGTCCGCCTCGGTCAGGCGGCCTTTGCCACGCAGATTCTTGAAGGTTGCTGTCAACCGGTCAGAGAGTGAATTGAACACGCGCCGTGCACTTCTTTCAGTGGATCTACAGGTGGCGGCCGGTGCGGCACGCCAGCGTCGCGACTGGTGTTCGCCTGGACGAACCGCCTCGACAACAGGACTCGACTATCTAGGGTACCAAGATGCGCCTTCAAGATGGCATGCTGGCTTAGGTGACCAGCCAAACAACTGTAAAAACCCTGCTCATCCTGGGCGCCTCAGGCGATCTGACGGGCAGGCTCCTGTTGCCAGGGCTGGCCCGCCTGGTGGCCCGGGGCCGCGCCGACGGCCTCACCCTGGCCGGAGCGGGATCGGACCCCTGGACGCCGGAGCAGTGGCTGGGCCGGATCGAGGAGTCCTTTGCGGACGAGAACTCCCGGGCCGATGCCCACGGCAAGCGGGAGCTCAAGCGGATCCGCCAGGAGAGCAGCTACCACCAAATCGATGTCACGGCCAAAGGCCAGCTCGCCGGGCTGCTGGCGCAGATGGAGGGCCCCGTGGCCATCTACTTCGCCCTGCCGCCGCGTGTCAGCCAGCGCGCGTGCGAGGCGCTGGCTCCCGAGGACGTGCCCGCCGGCACCCGGCTGGTCATGGAGAAGCCGTTCGGCTCGGATGAGCAGTCCGCGCAGCATCTGAACAAGACACTGGCCGCGCTGGTCCCGGAGGACCACATCCATCGGGTGGACCACTTCCTCGGCAAGGCAACCGTCCTGAACATCCTTGGCCTGCGCTTCGCGAACACGTTCCTGGAGCCGGTGTGGAACCGGCAGCACGTCGAAAAGATCGAGATCATTTTCGACGAGGACCTCGCTCTCGAAGGACGCGCCCGCTACTACGACGGCGCCGGCGCCCTCCGCGACATGATCCAGAGCCATCTGCTTCAGATCATGGCCCTCATGGCAATCGAGCCGCCCGCGTCCGTGGACGAACGCGACCTCCGCGATGCCGTGGCCACCGTGCTGCGGGCCAGCAGAATCAAGGCCCCGTACCGCCAAAACACCCGCCGGGCACGGTACACCGCCGGTTCGATCAACAGCCGGAAAATCCCGGACTATGCCCGGGAGGAGGGCGTGGACGCGTCCAGGGGCACCGAGACCCTCGCCGAGGTGCAGGTGGAGATCGACAACTGGCGCTGGCAGGGCGTGCCGTTCATCCTGCGCTCGGGCAAGGCGCTGGGCAAAAAACGCAAGGAGGCCGTGGTGACCTTCCGGCCGGTGCCGCACCTGCCGAAGGGGTTCACCGGCGTGGACGCCCCCAACCAGCTGCGGATCGGTTTTGGCCCGGACACCCTGCAGTTCGACGTCGACGTGAACGGCCCGGGCGATGTGCTGAGCCTGGACCGGGCCACGTTGCAGGCGGAGCTGAGCTCTTCCGAGCTCCTCCCCTACGGTGAAGTGCTGGAGGGCGTCCTGACCGGCGATCCGCTGCTCTCGGTGCGGGCGGACACCGCCGAGGACTGCTGGCGCATCCTGGCGCCCGTGCTGAAGTCCTGGACCGCCGGACATGTCCCGCTGGAGGAATATCAGGCCGGAACCCCTGGACCGGAGGGCTGGCCGGCGTAGCACTGGCGCAGCGCCGGCGAGGCAACAGGGACGACAAAAGCGGGCCGGATGCCTCTCAGGCATCCGGCCCGCTGTGTCAGTGCCGCTGTGTCAGTACCGGCTTCGGTAGTGCGGAGCGGGGAGCAGCTAGATCGCTGCCGAACCGCGCTCTCCCGTGCGGACCCTGACAGCCTCGAACACATCCATCGTCCAGACCTTGCCGTCGCCGGCCCGGCCGGTGTTCGAACTGGCGATGATGACATCCAGGATGTCGTCCGCCTGTTCGTCGGTGGCCAGGACTTCTACCCGGATCTTGGGCAGGAGGTCCACGTTGTACTCGGCCCCGCGGTACACCTCGGTGTAGCCGCGCTGCCGGCCGTAGCCGCTGGCCGCGCTGACCGTGAGGCCCTGCACGCCGTAGGCCTCCAGGCCCTCGCGAATAGCCTCAAGCTTTTCCGGACGGACGATTGCCGTGATCAGTTTCATGCCCCCACACTTTCCTTACCCGTTGCGTTCTGCTTGCCGTTGGACGCGGCGTCCACCGGCACTTCGGCGACTGCCGCTTCGCCCATCGGCTTGCCGGTGATCAGTTCGTGCAGCGGCTGGAAACTGCCGCCGTGCCCGCCGACGCCGAACTCGTAGGCGGTCTCTGCGTGCAGGCTCAGGTCCACGCCGACGACTTCCTGTTCCTGGGAGACACGGAAGCCCATGAGCTTGTGGACCGGGAAGGCGATGATGAACGTCATCACGGCGGTGAAGACGATGGCCATCAGTGCCGCGAGGCTCTGGGCGACCAGCTGCGTGGTGCCGCCGCCGTAGAACAGGCCCGCAGCGCCCTGGGTCGGGGTGGCGAGGAAGCCGATTGCCACAGTCCCGATAACACCGGCGACGAGGTGGACGCCGACGACGTCGAGCGAGTCGTCGTAGCCGAACTTGAACTTCAGGCCGACGGCGAGCGCGGAGGCCACACCGGCAGCGACGCCGAGGGCGATCGCACCCAGCGGGGAGACGTTGGCGCAAGCCGGGGTGATGGCGACCAGGCCGGCCACCACGCCGGAGGCGGCACCGAGGGAGGTCGGGTGGCCGTCGCGGAAGCGTTCCACCGCGAGCCAGCCGAGCATGGCGGCGGCCGGGGCGGCCAGGGTGTTGATCCAGATCAGGCCGGCCTGCTCCACAGTGGCAGCGGCACCGGCGTTGAAGCCGAACCAGCCGAACCACAGGATTGCAGCGCCGAGCATGACGAACGGAATGTTGTGCGGGCGGTGGTTCGGGTCCTTGCCGAAGCCCTTGCGGTTACCGATGATCAGGACCAGGATCAGGCCCGCGACACCGGCGTTGATGTGGACCACGGTGCCGCCGGCGAAGTCGATGACCGGCGCGAACGTCTGGCCGAACCAGCCACTGGCGGAGAAGAGTCCGCCGCCCCAGACCATGAAGGCCAGCGGCGCGTAGACGAGGGTGGCCCAGATGGGGGTGAAGACCACCCAGGCGGAGAACTTGGCGCGGTCGGCGACCGCGCCGGAGATCAGGGCCACCGTGATGATGGCGAAGGTGGCCGCGTAGCCAACCTTGAGCAGATCAGCCGGTTCGGTGAAGCCGTGCAGGCCAAAGTGGCTGAACGGGTTGGCGAAGATCTGGTAGAAGTTGTCTTCGTTGCTGGTGGCCATCGAGGCGCCCCACAGGACCCACATGATGCTCACGGTTCCAATGGCGACGAAGCTCATCATCATCATGTTCAAGGCCGACTTGGCGCGAGTCATGCCGCCGTAGAAGAATGCCAGGCCCGGGGTCATGAACAGCACGAGTGCCGCGGCGACCAGGAGCCAAACGAGACCTGCGGTGAGTTCCATGGTCTACGTCCTCTCTTGCAATAGGTGCGGAGTAGTCCGCCGGTCCCAACGCATTATTTGCGTTCTACATCGAGTTTCGCGGGGCCGTGTTTCGCTGGCGGAGGATTTACATTGCCGGGTTGTTACAAGAACCTCCCGGACGTAAATGGTGCATCTCACACTTGTTACGGTTATGTTTCATCGAATCAATTCCGCGCTTGAAGGACCCCGCCGCCAGCCGGCCCCGCATCTGCCCAAGGACGAACGCATCATGAGCAAAACCTCCCGCCCCGGCGGCGAAGCCGCAGCCAAGGCGCCCGCGCCGGCCCCGGGGCGTTCCCGGCTGCCGCGGGACATCAAGGTGATGCTGGTGGCGGCCTTCCTGATCGCGATCGGCTTTGGCCTCGTCGCACCGGTGCTTCCCCAGTTCGCCACCACGTTCGACGTCGGCGCGACGGCGGCAGCCGTGATCGTGAGCATCTTCGCGTTCATGCGGCTCGTTTTCGCCCCGGCGGGCGGCGCCCTGATCGTGAAGCTGGGCGAACGGCCCGTCTACGTGGCCGGGCTGCTGATCGTGGCTGCGTCGACGGCCGCCTGCGCTTTCGCCCAGGACTACTGGCAATTGCTGGTCTTCCGGGGCCTGGGCGGGGCCGGTTCGGTGATGTTCACTGTGGCGTCCATGGCACTCGTGGTCCGGCTCGCGCCGCCGGAAAGCCGCGGCCGGGTCTCGGGGGCCTATGCCTCCGCCTTCCTGATCGGAAACGTCTGCGGCCCGATCGTCGGCGGGCTGCTCGCCAATTTCGGCCTGCGGGTGCCGTTCCTGGCCTACGCGGCGGCCCTGGTGCTGGCGGCCCTCGTGGTGCAGACCCAGCTCAGCCATGTCCCGGCCGCCGCCCGGCAGCCCGGCGCCACGGCTCCGGCGATGGAACTCCGCGACGCGCTGCGGGACAGCGCCTACCGGGCCGGCCTGTTTTCGAGCTTTGCCAACGGCTGGGCCACCTTCGGGGTGCGGATGGCCACAGTGCCGCTCTTCGCCGTCGTGGCGCTCGGCGCGGGTCCGGAATCGGCCGGTTGGGCCCTGGCGGTTTTCGCGGGCGGAAACGCGGTGGCGCTGACGTTCTCCGGCCGGCTCGCGGACAGCCTTGGCCGCAAGCCGCTCCTACTCGCCGGGCTGCTGGTCACTGGCACTGCCACGGCGGCCATCGGATTCACGCACCAGCTGCCCTGGTTCCTGCTCGCCTCCGCTTGCGCCGGGATCGGTTCCGGCCTGCTGGGACCGGCCCAGCAGGCCGCGATCGCCGATGTGATCGGCAACGAGCGCTCCGGTGGCCGCGTCCTGGCCGTCTTCCAGATGGCCTCAGACAGCGGCGCGATCGTCGGGCCGGTGGTGGCAGGGCTGCTGGCGGACCGCCTGGGCTACGGCTGGGCCTTCGGGGTCACCGGCGGCATGCTGTTGGCCGCCGCCGCAGTGTGGTTGCCGGCCCGCGAAACGTTCGCCCGGCCGGCAGCAAAGAGCGCCTGACCTGCGGCGTTGCCGCCGCCGGTCCGCCGCGCGTGCAGTCCTGTCAATGACCTTGTCCAGGCCCCTCCCCGGACCTGGCCCGGGACCGTGACCGGGACCCCGTTCAGGACCTACCGGTCAGCGCAGGCCGTCACCCTTGGCTAAGCTGGGGGCACGTGCCACAATCTTCCGGAGGTAATCCCCCATGGCCAGATTCGACTCTTCCCTAGGAAAAGCCGATAGCCCCGACCCCGCCGATCCAACGAACACGGGGAAAAGAAAGCGCGCACGGATGGTTGCCGGCGCCGGAATCGTCGCCGTCGTCGCAGCAACGGCCGTCCTGATTCCCCTCGCGCTCGGCTCCCCGACGCCGGCCCCGCCGGCCGCTTCCAAGACCGCCCAGTCGGCGGCACCGGCGCCCACCGCGGCTGAGGTGGGCCCCCCTGTCACCTATTACGCGCAGCCGGGCCCGCCGGCCGGGTCACCGCTGGAGAAGGTTGAGCCCCTCAACGTCGACGTCTCCAACGACCTCGTGGGCACCTCCCTGAACAAGGGCCTGACCGGAATCTCCCTCGAGGCCACGGATCTGGCCGATCCGGACCTCAGCAGCGACAACGCGTCGATGGTCAAGCTCCTGACGGAGATCGACCAGCCCGTCCTGCGCTTCGGCGGCAACGCCGTGGACCGCCGCTTCTTCTGGACCTCCACCGGCGAGGGTGTCCCCTCCGACTACAAGGGAGACAAGACCCACCCGGTCAAGGCCGTGGGCCCGGCAGACCTTGCCCGGCTCAAGACCCTGCTTGAGGCCGGCGACGCCAAGGTCAGCCTCACGGTGGACCTGGGCCACTACAACCCGGCCCGGGCAGCGGACATGGTCAAAAACGCCTCGGAGATCTTCGGCGACCGGCTGCTCAGCATCACGGTGGGCAACGAGCCCAACGGCTTCGTCTTCAACGACGTCAAGACCGGCAGTGGCTACAGCCTGGAGCAGTACGTCCGGGAACTGAAGGACTACGCCAACGCGATCTATGCCGTGGCCCCCAACGTGCCCATCTCCGGCCCGGGCGCCTACGACCAGAAGTGGTGGCAGCCCTTCGTCGATGCGGACATCCCGCAGAAGAAGATCCTGACGTTCCACAACTACCCGCTCTACAGCTGTGACGGCAGTGATCCCAAGGGCTCGCCCACCATTGCCAACCTGATGAGCCAACTGATGCACGACCGTGCCGCCGACTACCAGCAGTCTGCCCTCAAGGTCGGCCAGGCAGCGGGCCTGGAGACCTGGCTCCCGGAGACCGGGATCGCGGCCTGCCYGGGCTCGAACGAGACCTCGCGCACGCATGCCTCGGCGCTGTGGGCGGCTGATTATGCCCTCAACGCCGCCCAGCTGGGCATTACCCGGATCGGTTTCCACAGCTCGCTGCTCACATGCAAGGGCGGCCCGCCCCTGTCCGCCATCTGCAGTGCCGGCGCCTACCCGTTCGGCAACGGCCAGATGTCCGGCCGTGCCAACTTCTTCGGCATCTCCATGGTGGCCGAGCTCGAGGCCGGCAAGTTCATGAAACTGAACAGCGCAGGAGGCGGGCTGGCCTTCAGCTACGCGCTGCAGAACGCGGACGGCAGCACGAGTGTCGTGATCGTGAATGAAAACGACCCCGAAAAGGCCGCGCAGACTCTCGTCACCCTGAACCTGCCGGGCAGGCCGGTAACCGGGACCATGACGCAGCTCAGCGGCCCCAGCTACTCAGCCGAGGACCAGACCGTCATCGACGGCGCCAAGACCGAGCCCAAGCCCCTCGCCCAGCGCGCCACGGTTCCCGGCTTCGCGTACAAGTCCCCGGCGCAGCAGTTCAAGCTGACCGCCGGAACAGTGACGGTCCTGAACTTCAAGTACTAGCCGCTTGACGTACTAGCCCGTCCCAGCGGCAAAAGAGAGTGCCCCGGTCCTGTCCGTCGGTTCCAGCGGTCATTGCAACACCCAGAATTCTTGGGAGTTGCAATGACCGTGTCGTGTTTAACGAAGATTTCTCAAGCCACTGCCTCAGTCGACGACTTCGCGCCGGGAGAGGCGCACCTCCTCAATGTCCAGGTCGGCCTGCACTTGGCGGAGCACGGTGTCGTCGATCCGGCGTTCGTCGCGGAGCCGGACGACGGATGCTCGTTTGCGGGCGAGCAGCCTCAGGCGCAGGGCGGCAGAAAGACCAGCAGCACAACCTCCGGGGGCAGGTGGACTTCCCGGAGCGAGGGGAGGAATCCGGCTTCTGCCGCTGTGGCGTCGCCGTAGGCGGAGCCCTGGGTGAAGATGACCGCATCGATGCCGGCGACCGCGTCCGCGAGAGTCGCCGCCCGGGTCAGCTCGCCCACAACCTTCAGTGCGGCGGCGTCGAACCGGCCTGCGCGGGATGCGCCGCGCACGAGAGCCCGCCGAGTGTTGCCGCGGGGGGACCTGCCAGTACGTGGATCAACGGGCACTTCCTCACCCGGGTGATGCGCGATTAGCTGGATAGAGAGGCGCATGAGAGTGGGCGGGCCAGAACGGCCCTGTACCTCCCGTCGGCTTTCCGACGCTGGTCCCGGACCACACCGGCCCGCCGGCGCCGTCACCCGGGTTCACACGAACCGCTCCCGTTCCCCCACACGAAAATCTGGTGTCTCGACAAGCCGCACACCAGCAGAAGGAAACACAGAATATGAACAAGGAAACTGCAGTCCTCATCGGCACCGGCAGCATTGGTCTCGCGATCGTCCGACGCGCCGGCGTCGGCCGCACCATCCTGCTGGCCGATTACAACGAGACGACCATGACTACTGTCGCCGAGCAGCTCCGAAACGAAGGCTACGACGTGGCTACCCAGGTCACCGACGTCTCCGACCGCGCCGCGGTGGCCGCTCTGGCCGACGCGGCCGCGGCGATGGGACCGGTCACCCGCGTGGTGCACGCAGCCGGCGTCTCACCCGTTCAGGCGACGACTCAGAGGGTCCTGGAAGTCGACCTGCTCGGCACCGCGCTCGTCCTCGAAGAATTCGGCCGCGTCATCGCGTCCGGGGGCTCCGGCGTCGTCATCTCCAGCATGGCCGGTCACATGGGCGACGGATTTCCGCACGAGGTCGAGCGTGCGTGGGCCTTCACCCCGGCGTCGGACCTGCTGGCCCTGGCGTCCTTGGCGCCCGCGGCAGCGGGGACCTCCCGGGATGCGTACATCCTGGCCAAGCGTGCCAATACGGTGCGCGTGCAGGCCGCGGCTGTCACCTGGGGAGAGCGCGGAGCACGCGTTAATTCAATAAGTCCCGGCATTATCTCCACGCCGCTGGCCCAGGAAGAAATGGCCGGTCCTGACGGCGACGGCTACCGCCACATGATCGCGACGTCGGCTGCCGGGCGCATCGGCACCCCCACCGACGTCGCCGAAGCGGGAGCCCTCCTGCTGGGGCCAGAGGGCGGCTTCATCACCGGAGCCGACCTCCTGATCGATGGCGGCGTCATCGCCGCCATGCGCGCGGAAGAGGCGCGGCAGAGTTAAGCGGCAGAGTTAAGCGGCAGAGTTAACAGGACGCAGCGGCCCGGAGGATCCGTAGACGAGCACGTCGCCCCGGAACTCAATGCCCGCCCACGCAAAACGCCCGGCTGGGATTCCCCAGCCGGGCGTTGGCGTGATCGTGTCAGTTCAGCAGTGCGTCCACGAATCCTTCGGCGTCGAACGGTGCGAGGTCGTCCGCGCCTTCGCCCAGGCCGATCAGCTTGACCGGGACGCCGAGGGACTTCTGGATGGCGACGACGATCCCGCCCTTGGCGGTGCCGTCCAGCTTGGTCAGGACGATCCCGGTGATGTTCACGACCTCGGAGAACACCCGGGCCTGGTTGAGTCCGTTCTGGCCGGTGGTGGCGTCCAGGACCAGCAGCACCTCGTCCACCTCGGCAAGCTTCTCGATGACCCGCTTGACCTTGCTGAGCTCGTCCATGAGGCCCACCTTGTTCTGCAGGCGCCCCGCGGTGTCGATCATGACGACGTCGACTTCCTGGTCGATGCCGGCCTGGACCGCTTCGTAGGCCACCGAGGCCGGGTCCGCGCCGTGGACGTCGGACTTGACGGTGGGGACCCCGACGCGCTGGCCCCACGTGGCGAGCTGTTCGGAGGCCGCGGCGCGGAAGGTGTCGGCGGCGCCCAGCAGCACGTCCTTGTCCTCGGCCACGAGCACGCGGGCGAGCTTGCCCACGGTGGTGGTCTTGCCGACGCCGTTCACGCCGACCACCAGCACGACGGCGGGCTTGTCGGCGTGGCGCTGGACGTTCAGGCTGCGGTCCATGGTGGGGTCCACGAGCTTGATGAGTTCCTCGCGGAGCAGGGCCTTGACGTGCTCGGGGTCCCGGGTGCCGATCACCTTGACGCGTTCGCGGAGCGCGTCCACGAGCTGCATGGTCGGTTCGGTGCCGAGGTCGGCCAGCAGGAGGGTTTCCTCGACTTCATCCCAGACGTTTTCGTCGATCTTGTCGGCCGAGAGCAGGGCCAGCAGGCCTTTGCCCAGGACGTTGTTGGACTTGACCAGCCGCTCGCGCAGCCGGGCGAGGCGTCCGGCCACCGGCAGCGGGGTTTCCACCGGCACAGTTTCCAGGCCGGCGGCGTTGTCCGGCACCTCGACCGCTGGTTGTTCGAGCTCGACGGCGTCCGGCGAGGTTCTTGCCGGTGCCGGCGCCGACGCGGGACGGTCCTCCACAAGGGTTCCGGCTCCCGGGGCCTGCACGGGGTCGTTTGCGTCACGCGTGCCTGAATAGGTCTTGGCGTTCTTCCGGGTCTTCATGAGCACCGGGATCAGCACACCAATGACCACCAGGACAGCGAGAATGGGCAGAATAATGGGGAGGATGTCGTTCACTCCCCTAGCTTCTCACAAACCCCAAATGGGCCGTGGCCAGCGTTTTCGTTACACCCGGGCCGCCGCCCCGCCCAGATCTCCGCTGTCTAGACCTCCGCGCCCAGCCGCTGGCTGATCACCGTGGAGACGCCGTCGCCGCGCATTGTGACGCCGTAGAGGGCGTCGGCGACTTCCATGGTGCGCTTCTGGTGCGTGATGACAATCAGCTGGCTGGATTCGCGGAGCTCTTCGAAGATGGTGATGAGCCTGCCCAGGTTGGTGTCATCGAGCGCGGCCTCGACCTCGTCCATGACGTAGAAGGGCGAGGGCCGTGCCTTGAAGATCGCCACCAGCAGCGCCACCGCCGTCAGGGAACGCTCGCCGCCGGAGAGCAGCGAGAGCCGCTTGATTTTCTTGCCGGCAGGGCGGGCTTCCACTTCGATCCCGGTGGTGAGCATGTCGGAGGGGTCCGTCAGGACCAGCCGGCCCTCGCCGCCGGGAAACAGCCGGGCGAAAACGCGGACAAACTGCCGCGAGGTGTCTTCGAATGCCTCGGCGAAGACCTTCTGGACGCGGTCGTCGACTTCCTTGATGATGTCCAGCAGGTCCCTGCGGCTGGACTTCAGGTCCTCGAGCTGGGTGCTGAGGAACTGGTGGCGCTCCTCGAGCGCGGCGAACTCCTCGAGCGCCAGCGGGTTGACCTTGCCGAGGGCCGCAAGGTCGCGTTCGGCGCGTTTGAGCCGTTTTTCCTGCTCCGCCCGGACGAAGGGCTTGCCCTCGGAAATCTCGCGGCCGGCCTCGTCCACCGGGGCGCGCAGGGCGGCCCATTTGTCCGCCGAGTCCTCGGCCGGCACCGGAACGGGCCGGTCCGGACCGTAATCGGCCACGAGTTGCTCTGCGGTCAGGCCGAGCTCCTCCACGCTCTTCAGTTCCAGGGCCTCAATCCGAAGCCTCTGCTGGGTGCGGGCGAGCTCGTCGCGGTGCACGGAGTCGGTGAGCTCGGCCAGTTCGCGGGCCAGGGCGTCGTTGCCGCTGCGGACCCCGGCAAGCTCACGGTCCATCGCGTCCCTGCGTTCCTCGGCGCTGTCCCGCTCCCGGCGGGCCAGCTCCACGGAGACGTCGATGAACCCGATGATGTGCTGCACGGCGACGGCGACGGCGGCGGCGCGCCGGGCCTGGAGCCGGCGGCGGCGGGCGCGTTCCGCGGCTTCCTCGCGGGCGCGGCGTTCGGTGGCGGCGGCCCGTTCCAGCGAGGCCGCCCGGTTGCGGGTGGCCGTGAGCTGTTCCTCGGCGCTGCGCAGGGCGAGCCTGGCTTCCATCTCGGCCGTGCGGGCCAGCGAGGCGGCCAGGGCCAGGGCGTCGCGGCGCTCCGGGGAGGGTTCCTGCTCCGCGGGGGCTTCGGTGGCCGCGGCGAGCCGTGCCGCCACCGCTTCCAGGGCATCTTGTTCGCTGACAATCTGGGCCTCGGCCCTGGCCAGGGACGCGGCCAGGCGCTCACTTTCCCCGACGGCGCTGCGCAGCACCGCGTTCAGATGGCCCAGGCGTTCGGCGACGGCCGCGAGTTTCGCGTCGGAGTCGTGGAGTTTTGCGAGGGCCGCGTCCGCCCGGTCCTGGGCTTCGGCGCGCCGGGTCCGGGCGGCGGAGAGGGCGAAGCGGTTGCGTTCGAGCCCGGCGGTGACGGCGGCCAGCCTCGCGGCGGCGTCGTCAACGGCGGCCTGGACTTCCAGCAGCGACGGCGCCGACGCGGAACCGCCGGTCACGGTCAGCACAGTAAAGACGTCCCCGGCCCGGGTCACGGCGGTGAGCCCGGGGCTCGCGGCGATCAGCTGCGCCGCGGCATCCAGATCCTCGACGACGGCGACGCCGGCCAGCAGGGCAGCCAGCGGCAGGCCGGCAGCGTCCGGACCCGCAGCCGAAACCAGCTCCGCGGCCCAGCGCGCGCCCGCGGGAAGCGTGCTCCCGCCGGCTAATGCATCGGCCGACAGCGCACCGGCCAACAGCGGCGAGGGCCCGGCCGGAACGCCGGCGAGCAGCAGCGCGGCGCGGCCGGCGTCGTCCTCGCGCAGCAGCCGCACGGCGGCGGCGGCCGTCTCCTGGTCCCGGACCACCACGGCGTCGGACGCGCTGCCGAGTGCGGCGGCGACGGCGGCCTCGAATCCGGCCTCCACGGTGATCATGGACGCCAAGGGTCCCAGCACTCCGGCGGCCAGGACCCCTGCGGCGGCGCCGAGCACGTGCCCGGAGCCGTCCTTGCGGTTCAGGCCGAGCTGGAGGGCATCGCGGCGGGCCATGAGGGCGCCGCGTTCCCGCTCGCCGTCGCGCTCGGCCGCCTTCAGGGCGTCAATTTCGGCGATGACCGTGTCGAGGGCAACGCTTGCGGCCTCGTAGTCGGCGTCGAGCGATTCCTCGCCGTCCTCGACGCCAGCCACCTGCGTCTCCAGGGCTGTGAACTCACTGTGCGCGTGCCGGCGGCGTTCCTCGCCGGCCTTTTGCGATTCGCGGAGGCGTCCGAGCTCGGACTGGGCCGACTCGACACGGGAGCGTGCCGCGCCGACCTGCCCTGCGAGCTTTGCCAGGCCTTCACGACGGTCCGCGGCGGCCCGGAGCAGGGCCGCGAGCCGCTTGTCCTCGGCGGCGGCGGCCTGTTCGGCCTTATGCTTGGCGGCTGTCGCGGCGGCCAGGGCCTCCGTCCGGTCCAGGATCTGCCGTTCCAGGCCGGCCTGCTCGTCGCGGACGCGGGCGGCCTGCTGCTCCAGCTGGTCCGGATCCCGGCCGGTGTCCGGCACCACGTCCGCTGCGCCGAGCAGCCGGCGGCGCTCCTCGGCGAGCGAGCCGAGCGAGCGGAGCCGTTCGCGCCCGGTGGAGAGCGAGTACCAGTTCTCCCGCGCCGCGTTCAGCGTTGGCGTGGCCTCGGCGGCGAGCCGTTCGAGGACCGCCTGGCGCTGCCGTCCAGCCTCGAGGTCGCGTTCGACGACGCCGCGGCGGGCCTTGAGCGCCGATTCATCCGCGACGTCCTTGGCCAGCGCGGACTGCAGCTGGACGAGGTCGTCCGCCAGGAGGCGTGAGCGGGCGTCGCGGACCTCGAACTGGACGCTCTGGGCGCGCCGGGCAACTTCGGCCTGCTTTCCCAGCGGGGTCAGTTGCCGCCGGATTTCGCCGGTGAGATCGCTGAGCCGGGACAGGTTGGCCTGCATGGCCTCGAGTTTGCGGACCGTCTTTTCCTTGCGGCGGCGGTGTTTGAGGATGCCGGCGGCCTCTTCGATGAAGCCGCGCCGATCCTCGGGGGTGGCGTGCAGGACCTTGTCCAGCTGGCCCTGGCCCACAATCACGTGCATCTCGCGGCCAAGGCCGGAGTCGGAGAGCAGCTCCTGGATATCGAGCAGCCGGCAGCCGGCGCCGTTGATGGCGTATTCCGAGCCGCCGGTCCGGAACAGGGTCCGCGAGATCGTCACCTCGCTGTATTCGATCGGCAGGGCGCCGTCGCTGTTGTCGATGGTCAGCGAGACATGGGCCCGGCCCAGGGGCGGCCGGCCCGAGGTGCCCGCGAAGATCACGTCCTCCATCTTGCCGCCGCGGAGGGTTTTGGCGCCCTGTTCGCCCATGACCCACGCCAGCGCGTCCACGACGTTGGATTTGCCCGAACCGTTGGGGCCCACCACGGCGGTGACGCCCGGTTCGAATTCAAATGTCGTCGCTGAGGCGAACGACTTGAATCCCCGGACGGTCAGACTCTTCAGATGCAAGGTGCTTCGGCTCTCTTCGGTGGCGGCAGCGGGTGCTTTCCAGCCCTAAATCTACCTGTGTTACCGCGGAAGTCCGGGGATTTAGCGGCCGCCCAAGCTTACCACCGGCCGTTCCGGGGGCGGGGCTGGCAGACGGGACAGGTGTACGAGGAACGGTTCATGAACTGTTCCCGCCTCAGCAGGCTGACCCGGCCGGCGGCCGCGCAGCGCTTGCATTCCTGGCCCTCCCGGCCGTAGGCGTTCAGGGAGCGGTCAAAGTACCCGGAGGCGCCGTTGACGTTGACGTAGAGCGAATCGAAGCTTGTGCCTCCGGCGGCCAGCGCATCCGTCATGACCTCGCGGGCAGCGTCGAGGAGCCGCAGCGCGTCGGCACGGCGCAGGGTGTCGGTGGGCCGGGCATAGTGCAGCTGCGCCTTCCAGAGGGCCTCGTCAGCGTAGATGTTGCCGATCCCGGAGACCAGGCCCTGGTCCAGCAGCGCCCGCTTGAGCCCGGTCTTGCGTGCCCGCAGGCGCCGGTAGAAGGCCTCGAAGGAAAACCAGGGGTCCAGCGGGTCCCGGGCAATGTGCGAGGCTTCCTCGGCGATGAGCGGCAGCGGTGTTTCGGCGAGGCCGCCTGGGCCGCCGTCGTCAGTGGGGATCAGCGAGGTGAGGAACAGGCCGCCGAAGATGCGCTGGTCCACGAACCGGAGCTGTGCGGGCATGCCGTCAGCGGGGCTGAGCCGCAGCCTGACCTTGAGGTGTTTTTCGTCCGGAACGCCGGGGTCCTGCATCAGCAGCTGGCCGGACATGCCCAGGTGGGCCATGAGTGCGACGGCGGGGGCTGGCTCTGCGCCCGGGACCGGCTCCCCAGACAGGACACTGCTCCCGGACGGGGCGGGCGTGTCCGCCAGCGGCATCCAGAGGAATTTGCCGCGGCGGACCACGTCCAGCACCCGGGCACCCTCAAGGTTGCCGGCAAAGTCTTCCGGCCCCAGGGCGTGCCGGCGCAGGGAGCGCGGGTCCAGCACATCGACAGAGGTGATGGTCCGGCCCCGCACCCAGCTCACCAGGCCGCGCCGGACCACCTCGACCTCGGGCAGTTCAGGCAACGCGGCCGCCTAGCTGCCGGTCTGGGGCTGCAGCTGTTGCGGATCAGGCGTGGAGGGGGCGGTCAGCCGGCGCCAGGCATCGGCGGCGGCTTCCTGCTCGGCTTCCTTCTTGGAGTTGCCGGTGCCGGTGCCATAGTCGGTTCCACCGATCCGCAGCACTGCCTCGAATGTCCGGGCATGGTCCGGCCCGGAGCCGTCAACGGCGTAGTTGATGGTTCCGAGCTGCCGGCTGGCCGCCAGCTCCTGGATACTCGTCTTCCAGTCGGTACCGGCGCCGAGGGCGGCGGCGTCCTTCAACAGCGGGCCGACCAGCCGCATGACCAGCTGCCGGGCCGTCTCGATGTCGTTGGAGACGTAGGTGGCGCCGATCAGCGCCTCCATGGTGTCCGCCAGGATGGACGCCTTGTTCTTGCCCTCGGTGAGCTTCTCGCCCTGTCCGAGGTAGATGTATTCGCCCAGCCCGATGCTGCGGCCGATGCCGGCCAGCGCCCGGGTGCTGACGACGGCGGAGCGGCGCTTGGCCAGGTCGCCTTCGGGCAGCGTGGGGTTGTCACGGTACAGCGCGTCCGTCACGGAGAAGCCCAGGATGGAGTCGCCCAGGAACTCGAGCCGTTCGTTGGTGGGAATGCCGCCGTTTTCGTAGGCGTAGGAACGGTGTGTGAGCGCAAGACGAAGCGTCCCGGCGTCAATAGTGACACCGAGACGCTTCAGAAGCTCTTCAGTTGAAGACATCTTTTTCAGCCTGTCGGCGGATTAGACGTCTGCGACCTTGCGGCCCTTGTATTCAAGGAACAGCGCGGTGCCAGCCGAGTCGGTAACGACCTTTGCCTGGTGCGGCAGGCTGTAAACAACCTGGCCGTTCTCTACGGTCTTCACCAGGTGGGGGGCAGTTGCCTTCCACTGGGAGCGGCGGGCGCGGGTATTCGAGCGAGACATTTTCCGCTTCGGGACAGCCACGGCTAACTCATTTCTCTCTAGAAAAACACTTACAAATCAGTTTTGCCGGTCAGGCTTAGCCAAGTCAGCCAGGGCGGCCCAGCGAGGATCTACGACCTCGTGGTGATGCCCCGGCTCGTCTTCCAGGCGTACTCCACATTCGGAGCAAAGGCCCTGGCAGTCTTCCCGGCACACCGGCTGGAACGGCAGTATGGTGACAACTGCGTCCCGCAACACCGGCTCAAGATCGATCAGATCGTGCTCGACTCGACGTTGCTCTTCTTCGTCTTCCTCGTCGGAGAACACAGCGTCCTCGTAGAAGAAAAGTTCTTGCACATCGACCTCTTGGTCATACGCAAGGGGATCCAGGCATCGGCCGCATTCGCCAGTTACTTCAACGAGCGCGGTTCCTGATACCAGAATTCCTTCGTGTACGGCCTCAAGCCGCAGGTCCAGCTCGATATCCGAGCCTTCCTGCACGCCAATGAGCGCCACACCAAGATCACTTGGCGCGGGTACATGTTCCGTCAGCGTTCGCATGCTTCCCGGACTGCGTCCGAGGTCCTTGACGTCGAACGCCAAGGGCGAACTAGCATCTCGTTTAATGAGAACTCCTGTTGAACATATGACCGACGTACTATCTTAGCCTGAACTTCCGGACGGACTCAAACCGGGGCACGCCGGCGGTTCACACCACAAGCGGCCTTGGATTCGGGCCACGCAACCGGCAGCAGGCCGCCGAGTACCGGTCAAGCTTACACTTTGCGCGCCCGGTTCTGGACCGGCTCGCCCGGAGCCAGCCGTTTCAGCACGGACCGGGGAACAAAGTCCGAGACGTCCCCGCCGAGGGCGAAGACCTCTTTGATGAGGGTGGAGGACAGGTGCAGGTAGTGGCTTTCCGCGGGCAGGAACACCGTCTCGACGCCGGTCAGCTGCCGGTTCATCGTGGCCATCGGCAGTTCGTAGTCGAAGTCCGAGGACGAGCGCAAGCCCTTGACGATCGCGGACACGCCACGCTGGCGGCAGTACTCGGCCAGCAGCCCCTCCCCCACGGGTTCCACCACGATGCCGCGCAGGGACGCAAACGTTTCCTGGGCCATGTCGATCCGCTCCTCCAGGGTGAAGCGGTACTTCTTGGTGTAGTTCGTGGACACGGCCACGATCACCTCGTCGAAGAGGCCCGCGGCACGCGCGATGACTTCCAGGTGTCCATTGTGAATGGGGTCAAAAGAGCCAGGGCAAACAGCGCGTCTCATGCTCCGAACCTACCGTATCCGCGCCGCAGGCCGGGATAACATGGCTGAATGTCCCAGCTCCCTCCCCAGTTCCCGTGGCAGCGCGCCGCAACCGGCGCCAACCTGCTCTCCCCCGACGGTTCGCTGGGCGTCACGATCTTCGAGGAGATGACCACCCTTGCGCTCAGCACGGGCGCCATCAACCTCGGCCAGGGCTTCCCGGACGAGGACGGCCCCGTCGAGATCAAGGAGGCCGCCCAGGCCGCCATCGCCGCCGGCGCCAACCAGTATGCGCCCGGCAAGGGCATCCTGCCGCTGCGGGAGGCGATCGCAGTCCATCAGGAGCGGTTCTACGGGCTCACCCCCGATCCCCAGACCGAGATCATCGTCACCACCGGCGCCACAGAGGCCATCGCCGCCTCGCTGCTCGCGCTGGTCGGTCCGGGAGACGAGGTGCTCACGTTTGAGCCGTTCTACGACTCCTACGGCGCCATCATCGGGCTCGCCGGCGCCACGCACGTTACCGCCCCGCTCCTGGCCCCGGATTTTATGCCGGACCTGGCCGCGCTCGAGGCCGCGTTCAATAACCGCACCAAGGTGGTGCTGGTCAACAATCCGCACAACCCGACCGGCGCGGTGTTCCCCCGCGAGGTGCTTGCGCGCGTCGTCGAACTGGCCGCGAAATACGACGCCGTCATCATCACCGACGAAGTGTACGAGCACTTGACCTTCGGTGTGCAGCACATCCCGCTGGCCACCCTGCCCGGTGCCGCCGAGCGCACGCTGACTATTTCCTCGGCCGGGAAGACGTTCTCCTTCACCGGCTGGAAGATCGGCTGGCTCTCCGGGCCGGAGCACCTCGTGGCCGCCGCCCGGACCGTCAAGCAGTTCCTGAGCTACAGTTCCGGCACGCCCTTCCAGGCCGCGATCGCGGTGGGGCTGGGGCTCCCGGACGAGTTCTACGCCGGCATTGCCGACACGCTCCGGTACAAGCGCGACGTCCTCAGCGAGGGACTCCGCGCAGCCGGCCTGGACGTCCTGACGCCGCAGGGCACTTACTTCGTGAACGTGGACACCTCTCCGCTGGGGATCACCGATTCCGTGGAGCTGGCCCGCAGGCTCCCGGCCCTGGTGGGCGTCGCCGCGATCCCGGTGCCGGTCTTCTGCCACGCCGAGGGCGCCGAGCGCACCCGCAGCCTGCTCCGCTTCGCTTTCTGCAAGCAGCTGCACGTGCTGGAAGAGGCGGCCGAGCGGCTGGCGACCTTGCGCGACAGGCTTTGAGCATGGCCGGGCAGCCACCCGGAGCCTCGCGGTTCCTGCGGACCACCGGGCAGCATGCCACGATCGAACCGGATCCCTTTACCGACGGCGGCGTCGTGCTGAGCATCGGCGGCGCCGAGCAGTCCCACGTCAACCTGGCTGATCCCGCGGACATCTTCTACGAGTACCTGCGCAGGATCGGGCATGTGGTGGACCTCGCCGCCCCGTGGGGCGAGCCCATCAGCGCCCTGCACCTGGGCGCGGGCGCCCTGACGCTGGCCCGCTACATCCAGGCCACCCGGCCCGGCTCGGTCCAGTATGCGGTTGAGCTGGAGCGGGAACTGCTGGACTTCGTGCTGGCGCAGCTGCCCCTGCCGGAGGGAACGCAGCTGCACACGGTGATCGGCGACGCCCGCGACGCCCTCGCCGGGCTTCCGGCGGAACTGCGCTTCGACGTCGTGATCCTGGACATCTTCTCGGGGCCCGAGGCGCCCGAACACATCGCGTGCACCGAGTTCTACCAGGAGGCGGCCGCCCGGCTGACACCGCGCGGGGTCTTGATTGTCAACGTGGGCGACGAACCCGGGCTGACCCTGGTCCGGAGCCAGGCCGCGGCCATGCGCCGGGCCATGGCCGACGTCTCGGCCTTCGCCGAGGCCGGCATGTTCACCGGCCGGTACCCCGGGAACATCATCCTGACCGGGACGCAGGGCCCGTGGCCGTCGGTCTGGACGGCGGCCCTCACGGCGCGCGGTCCGCATCCGGCCAGGCTGCTCGCCGGCGTCGAACTGGACGTGCTCGCCGGTTAGTCCCCGACCTCTAAATCCACGCCGTCCACGGATTCGACCCCGGTTTCCACGGCTTCCACACCGGGCTCGGCGAACCACAGCCGGGTTTCGCCGTACTTCTTCTCGGCAAACCGTTCCATGCCCTCGGGCCATGCCGGCTCGGGGGTCCGGGATGAGCGTTCCACCACCACGACGGCCCCCTCGCCCAGGTGCGGCACCAGCTTGGCCAGCACGGCAGCCAGGGCCGGCTCGTCCAGGGGGTAGGGCGGGTCCAGAAACACCAGGTCCCAGCGCGCGGCCTCAGCGGTCCGGTCCAGGAAGGATTCGACCTTGGAACGGTGCACGGAGACCACCTTGCGGCCCGTGACGGTGTTGACCAGGTCCGCGTTGCGCTGGCAGACGGCGCTGGCCTTGGCATCGAACTCGACCAGATCCACAGAGTCGGCGCCGCGGCTGCCGCTCTCCACACCCAGCGAGCCGGATCCCGCGTACAAATCCAGCACACGCGCACCGGCAATGACATCGAAGGCGTCCAGCCGGGAGAACAGCGCTTCCTTGACCCGGTCCGTCGTGGGCCGCGTCAGGCTCCCGGGGACGCTGGTCAGCGTCGTTCCGCCGGCCGCGCCCGAGATGATACGGCTCATGGGCGCGCCACCGTCGGCGCCTGGATTCTGTTAGCCGCGTTCAAGGAACGCCTCCTTCTCGGGGTTCAAATATTCGTCGATCGCGGCCGCGAGCCCGGGCTGGCCCGCCAGTGAGGGATCGGCGGCCACGATCCGCTGGGCGTCCTGCCGGGCCCGGGCGATCACGTCCTCGTGTTCCAGGACGCGCAGCAGCTTAAGGGTGGAGCGCCCGCCGGACTGCGAGGCACCCAGGATGTCGCCTTCGCGGCGCAGCTTGAGGTCCTCCTGGGACAGTTCGAAGCCGTCGGTGGTGGCCGCCACGGCATCGAGCCGGCGCCGGCTCGGATGGCCCGGCTCCAGGGTGGTGACCAGCAGGCAGGTCCCGGGCAGCCCGCCGCGGCCCACCCGGCCGCGCAGCTGGTGGAGCTGGGAGATGCCAAAGCGGTCCGCGTCCAGAATGACCATGAGCGTGGCGTTGTGCACGTCCACGCCGACTTCAATCACGGTGGTGGAGACGAGCACTTTGGTCTGATTGGCCGTGAAGGAGGCCATGGTCTCGGACTTCAGCACCGGGTCCTGCCGGCCGTGCAGCGGCGCCACAGCCACCCCGGCGAGGGCCGGCTCGTCCTGGAGGTGCTCCACGACACCGGTGACGGAGGCGAGTTCGCGTGAGCCGTTCTCGCCTTCGAGGTCCGCGGCGGACGGTTCGGCCTCGCCCGGGGTGAAGTCGCCGTCGTCGTCCGCGCCGATCTTGGGGCAGACCACGTAGACCTGGTGCCCGGCGTCGATCTCCTCCCGCGAACGGGACCAGATGCGCGTGGCCCACCCCGGGTGTTCCGCGAGTCCCACCACATGCGTGGAGATCGGGGCGCGGCCGGCGGGGAGCTCATCCAGCACGGAGGTTTCGAGGTCTCCGAACACGGTCATGGCCACAGTCCGGGGAATCGGCGTGGCGGTCATGACCAGCAGGTGCGGCGGTTTGCTGGCCTTGGCCCGGAGGGCGTCGCGCTGTTCAACGCCGAAGCGGTGCTGCTCGTCCACCACAATCAGGCCGAGGTCGTAGAAGGACACGTTCTCGCTCAGCAGAGCGTGGGTGCCGATCACGATTCCCGCCGTTCCGGAGGCCGCGTCCAGCATGGCCTGCCTCCGCGCCGCGGTGGGCATGGAACCGGTGAGGAGGGTGACCTGGACCGCGTCCGGGCCGAACCCGCCGAGCATCCCGTCCCGGGAAAGCGGTCCGAGCGTGCGCCGGATGGATTCATAGTGCTGGGCGGCGAGGACCTCCGTGGGGGCCAGCAGGGCAGCCTGTCCCCCGGCGTCCACCACCTGCAGCATGGCGCGCAGGGCCACGATCGTCTTGCCGGAGCCCACCTCGCCCTGGAGCAGCCGGTTCATTGGCGAGTCCTGGGCGAGCTCGTCGGAGAGCGTCTTGCCGACGGCGGCCTGGCCGGCGGTCAGCGTGAACGGCAACTGGCGGTCGAACGCGGGCAGCAGCCCGTCCAGTGCCGGACGGCGGGCCGTTGCTTCCTCGGCGGCGAGTTGGGCACGGCGGCGGGCCAGGGCCGACTGGAGCACCAGGGCTTCCTGGTAGCGGAACCTGTCGCGGGCGCGCTGGAAGTCCGCCGGGGTTTGCGGGGCGTGGATCAGCCGGTACGCGTCGGCGACCGGCAGGAACTTCTCCCGCGCCGCGATCTCCGCCGGCAGCGGGTCACCGAGGGTTTCGAGCTCCACGGTGTCCAGCAGCGTCGAGATGACCTTCTGGATGGACCAGCTGGTGAGCTTGGCCGTGGCCGGGTACACCGGGATCGGCATGGCGGCGAGCTTCTCCGGGTCGATGCCGGGGGTGTCGGGGTCCTCGTCGAGCAGCAGGAAATCGGGGTTGGTCAGGCCGAGGGATCCGCCGTAGCGGGTGACCTTGCCGGAAAACATGGCGCGCCGGCCCGGCTGCAGCTCAGCCTTGGCCCGGAACCCGTTGAAAAAGCTGACCTTGAGCGTGCCCGGCAGCCTGCCGCCGGCGTCGTCGGAGATCACGACGTCGGTGAGGGAGCCGCGCCGGGCGCGCATGGGCCGGGTGCTGTTGGAGACCACCCGGGCGATCAGCGTCACTTCCTCGTCMAGAGGAACCTCGCTGATGGGTGTCAGCTCGCCGCGGCTGAGGTAGCGGCGGGGGAAGTAGTTCAGGAGCCCGCCGACAGTGGTGATGCCGAGGTGTTTTTCGATGACAGCCGCGGAGCGCTTGCCGATGCGGCGTTCCAGGCCCAGTTCAAGTTCAGCGTGCATGTCCGTCGGGGTTTCGGGTTTCGGCGGCAATTGCGGGCGCATCGAAGGCGGCAACAGTGGCGGCCCGCGGGTCCGGATCGCGCGGCACGGCGAGCTCGCTCACGGAAATTTCCGTGGGCTCACCCAGGGAACGGATCAGCGCGACGGCGGGTTCGGCATCCAGGACGTGGACGTGGACGCGCCAGCGGTAGTGCCCGGCGGCGTCCGCAGCGCCGCCGACCTGGCTCATGATCACCGAGTCGCCCATTTCGTCGAGCCGTTGGCGCATCATGGCGGCGTCCAGCGGGGACAGGGAAATGGTGCACATGACTTCGACGCCTTCGTCGCGCGGCATGCCGACGTGGATATGCGGGTCCTGGACGTCGTAGCCGTGCAGGCCGTCCAGCAGTTCGCTCTGGAGCTCCTCGCCCAGCACGGCGGAGCGGAGGCAGTCCAGGATCAGGAGCATGCCCACACCGCCGGCGTCCACGACGTGGGCGGCATGCAGGGCATCGAGCTGGTCCTCCGTGCGCACCACGGCGGCCAGGGCTGCCTCGACGGCAGCATCCAGGGCCAGGCCGAGGGTCTGGTTGCTGTCATCGCCGTCGTGCGCGGAGTCGACGGCGGCCGCGGCCCGGGCGGCGGCTTCCATGACGGAGAGCATGGTGCCCGGCACGGGATCACTCAGCGCGGACCAGGCCCGGATCTGGGCCCGGTTCAGGGCCGCGGCCAGCAGCGGTGAGCTGATCCGGGTGTGCCCGGCCAGCGGTTCGGCGGCGGCGGCGAGGAAGACGGCAAACAGGGTTCCCGAGTTGCCGCGGGCCTGTTCCATGGCCACCTGGCCGGCCTGCGCCAGGACGGCGCCGACGTCGTGCGGGTTCGCGGCGGCGTGCGTGGACTGGCCAGTGGCCGTGCCACTGTCGACGACGGCGTCCGCGGCGTGGGCCGCGGCGCGGACGGTCAGGTAGAGGTTGGTGCCGGTGTCGCCGTCGGCCACGGGAAAGATGTTGATGGCGTTCAGGCGGTCGCTATGGTTGCCGAGCGTGGTTTCCGCCTTGCCCAACCACCGCTTCATCGCTTGCGCGTTGGCGGCAATCTTAGTCTGCAAAGTGATCCCATCCCACAGCGTCAGCGGGCCTGCCCGCGATCGTTACTCCCGTGCTTTCGGTTGGTGCAGGGGCCTCTACCGAGCCTATCGCAGTGAACCCGGGAGGGAGTTGAACCCCTGCGGGGAAAGTGGCCAGCAGTCCGTGGTCTTCGCCGCCGCCGAGGACCCAGGACATCGGGTCTGCTCCCAACAGCTCCGACGCCGGCAGCAGCGCAACGGCCAGCTCCTTCAGGGCGGCGGCTTCCAGGTTCAGCACCGCGTGGCTCGCGGCCGCCATGCGGTTTCCGTCCCGGACCAGGCCGTCCGAAATGTCCATCATGGCCGACGCGCCGGCCTCACGCGCCAACGGGCCGGCCGCGAGCGGCGGCTGCGGGCGGCACTGGGTGTCCATGAGGGAGCGCTGCCCGGCGGTCAGATCCCCCATGGGGACGTCCGACTCCAGCAGCGCCAGCCCGGCTGCGGCCCGGCCCACTGTTCCAGCCAAGGCCACGGTGTCTCCCGGCCGGGCCCCGGAACGCAGCACGGGCGCCATGCCGTCAAGGGTCCCCAGGATGGCCACGCTGACTGCCAGTTCGCGGCCGCGGCCGAGGTCGCCGCCGGCCACGGCGCAGACCGGAGCGCCCAGCTCCCTGATCCCGGCCATGAGGCCGTCCGCGAAATCCTCCACCCAGGACACAAGGGTCTCAGGCGGCATCGTCAGGCTGACCACAAGTGACGTGGCCCGGGCGCCCATGGCATTGATGTCGCTGAGGTTTTGCGCCGCGGCCTTCCAGCCGACGTCGTACCCGCTGGTGCGGTAGCCGTTGTTCCATTCCAGCCGGAAGTCCTGGTCCGCCACCTGGGTGTCGATGCTCAGCACGGTCCGACCGTCCGGCGCGGCGACAATCGCTGCGTCGTCCCCCGGGCCCAGCAGCAGGTACGTCGCCGCAGCCGGGCCGCCGGTGGGCTCAGCGTTGGTGAGCCGCGGGAAGATGCGCGCCAGCAACTGGGACTCCGAGAGCCCGGCAACGGTCAATGCGGTGTCCGCCCGCAGGGGTTGGGGCACGGCAGTAACAGGGACAGGAGTTGCAGGCACAGGAGAGTCAGGCACAGTTTCAGGCACAGCCCTACGCTACCGCGAGGGGAGTTAGTACGTAGCCTTGAGGCAGCCGAAGTGGGTGTTGCCGGACGACAGCCCTGCTACGCCCAGACCCCACGCGCACACGGTGTATACGCCGCGTCTGGTCACCGGAATGACAATCCGGTAGCCGTGGTTGCCGCTGATCTTCATAACCGAGTTGACGTCCGCCCTGTACCGGCTGGCCACATAGGCGGTGCCTTTCGTGGTGCCGTCGGGGGACGTGACGTAGAGGTGGACGGGAATGTTCGCCCGGGTCATGCCGGGGTCCACTCCCCAGCCGCTGGCCACCAGCGCCGATCCCGTTCCGCCCAACTGGACCTTGACGGACTCCAGGTAACCGATCGGCGCGGGGGTGGCCGCAACGCGCACGGTGGTGCAGCCCAGGAGGCTGTTGCCCAACGGGAAGATGCTGACGGCAATTCCGTAGGCGCAGATCTTGTAGCTGCCCGGCGTCTTGACGGGCAGCGCCACCCGGTAGCCGTGGTTTCCGGTGGTCCCCATGACCTGATTGACGTCCGCGCGCGCCCGGTTGGCCGTGTAGGCGGAGCTCCTGGTCACTCCGTTAGGGTCGGTGACGTAGAGGTGTACCGGGATGGAGGCTGCCGGCGTTCCGGGGTCCAGGCTCCATCCGCTGACCGTGATGGTCGCCGTCGGCGCGTCCGTCTTGACGACGGTGCTCTCCAGGAAGCCGGCCGGCGCCGGTGTTGCCCGCGGCGTCAGGGATTTGCAGCCCAGGAGGCTGTTGCCCTGGCTCAGCGGGGTGACGGCCAGGCCGTAGGCGCACACTTTGTACTGTCCGCTCATGGTCACGGGGATGTCCGAGGTGAAGCCGTGGTTTCCGGTCACGGACATCACCGTGTTGACGTCAGGGCGGCTCTTGTTGGCGGTGATGGCCTTCGTCGTCGCCTTGCCCGCCGGATCCGTCACGTACAGGTGGACCGGGATGGACGCGGTGGGCGTCCCGGGATCGTAGCTCCAGCCCGTCGCCCGCAGAACTGTCACCCCGCTGACCCTGGTGAGTGCCATCGACTCGAGGTAACCGGCCGTGGGCGCCGACCCGGCCAGGGTCAGGGACCGGCAGCCCAGATCCACGGTTTCGACACTGCCCAGGGCGTACACGCAGACCTTATATACGCCGGCGGTGGTCAGGTTGAAGGAGCGGCTGAACCCGTGGTTGCCGGTCACCTGCATGATCTGGTTGACGTCCGGGCGGGCCTGATTGGCCGCCACGGCGTAGCCCGTGGCACTACCGCCGGGCGGCGTCACATAGATGTGGACCGTGGACGATTCTGAGGACTTGGCGGAGTCGTAGGCCCAGCCGGCGACGTGCAGGCGGGCCGTGGTGCCGGACTTGGTGATGGCCATGGACTCGACGTAACCCTTGGCGGGCGCCCCGGGCGGGCGGATGGTTACGGTGGCCGAGGTGTCGCTGACCGAATCGATGCTCACCTTTGTACCGGCGTGCGTGCTAAACGTCTGCCCGGCCTGCCAGGCCTGGGTGTTGCTGTAGTAGCCGTTGAAAGCGGTTGCGCGGGTATCGTGCGGGAGCAGGATCGAGGAGTTTCCTCCGCCCTGCTGGGTGATCTTCACGCCGCGGTTTCCGGCCTGCGCAATCACCGCGTCATAGCCCACGGCAGTCCGGAGCTCGAGGTAGTACACCTCGCCGGACTTCGGATCCGTGAACTTCACCGCACGGTTCGCGTCGTCGCCGGCCCAGGGTTTGAGCGTCACCCGGCGGGGTCCGGACACGGTGCCGAGGTTGGTGATTTCGTTCCCGTTGCCGAACCGGCCCATCTCCCACAGGCTGGCGCTGATTTCCGGCATCATGTCCCAGTGCGAGATCCCCATCAGGTCCAGGTTGTCGCCGTAGGTCTTGATGCTGCAAGTGGGATCGGCAAACCCGGCGAAGGGTCCGGAGGCCACGTCCATGGCCCCGCTGCCGCACACCAGGCTGTTGGCGTGGTCCATGCCCAGGGCATGCCCGAACTCATGGGTCAGCACGGGGGTGGTCAGCCGGCTGTTCTGCGGCATCAGGATGCGCCCGCCTGTGGTGCCGTTGCTGTAGGTCATGCCGGCGGTGCCGTTGCTCAGGTACGCGCCCGGGATGAAGATCACCAGGGCGGTGTAGGAGCTCTGCGTCCAGCCCAGTTCCTGGGAAACTGTCTCCACGATCTGCGCCGGCGACTGAGTGGACTTCGCGGCGGACCTGTGTAGATGGCGTGAGGAGGTCAGGGCGATGTCCACGCGGCTCGAGGTGGCGTGTGCCCAGTAGCGGTTGGCCGCGCTGAGCGAGGCCTTCGCCGCGGCCATCGGCACTGCCGCGTCCGTCTCGGCTGCCGATTTGTCGGCCAGCTGCACCGTCACGAGGGTGGTCTTCAAGGTCCCCGCCATGGGCGCGCTCACGTAGGTGTATTCGCTCCTGGCCCTGTTGGCCGGCGGCTCGGGCCGGACAAAGTCATCCACCACCTGCCCCTGGGGGCTCGGGTCCGACACCGCCGGGATGGCACCGGCGGACACCTGCGCGGCGGTCGGTACCTCTACAGCGGCCCCAGCGGCCTGGGGCAAGTATGCTGCCAGCATCACGGCGGCAATCACGGTTGCCGCTATGTTCAGTTTTCGCATAAATTGCTCGCTTAGGGTGGGACCTCAGGCGGTGACCTGTTGGTGGGAGCGACGGAAGATGCCTATAGCATAAACGCCAATTCCCGTCTGTCACCCCAATAACTTTGATCCCTTGAATCACAACTGCATCACGCATTGTTATTGCCAAGTTTTTGCGCAGGACCGACACACCATTTCGCCACCTGAAAACCGCGTGCCAAACTCTAAGCCGTGCCTTCTTCCGTCGCCGCGGTGAATACCGCCACCCGCAGGGTGCTCGCCTTCGCCGTCGGCGGCCTCCTGCTGTGGCTCATCATCGCCGTTCAACTCTTCGTCAACGTGGATCCGCTCAGCGTGCACCGGACGGACGCCATCATCATGCTGGGCGGCGCGGCCACCGAACGCCTTCCCGTGGCCCGTCAGATCCAGTCCGAATCTCACATTCCGGTCCTGGTGATCTCGCACACGGACACGTTAGGCAACCGTGCGGCGGATGAGGCATGCAATTCAGCTGCCTTTCCGAACCCAACCGTCATCTGCTTCCGGCCCCCGGACCTGGACACGAGGGGGGAAGCGCGGGCTATCTCCCGGCTGATCGAGGCCAACGGCTGGAAGTCCGTCACGGTTGTGACCTCCAGCTACCACATCACCCGTGCGGGGCGGCTGATCGGACAGTGCACGACGGCGGATGTACAGATGGTTGCCTCGCATCCGGACCTGGATCCAGGCCAATGGATCCGGCGGTTTGTGGTCGAAACCGGAGGCCTATTGGACGTTTCCCTCAGGCCCGAATGCGTCAATCAGTGAGCGGAAATGTAACAATTGAACCTCATCCGGTTGAACTGGTCAGCCGGTTCGGGCATCTGACCGACGCGAGGAGGACATGCTGGAACACTCTCCCGACGGCCCTCCGACGCTGGTGGCCGCACCACGACACCTGCGCCGGCGGCGCATGCACACGGAGATCCCGGACGCCCTCCTGGTGCCCGGAGCGGAGCCGCTTCCGCTCACGGATCCGCCGGCCGAGGCGCCGGCTGCCGACGGCCAGGACGCTGCAACTCAGGCTGCCGACGGCCAGGACGCTGCAACTCAGGCTGCCGACGGCCAGGACGCTGCAAGCCAGGCTGCCGCAATCCAGGAAAAAGAATCCCAGCRGCTCGTCCGTGACATGCAGAAACGGCGCAAACGGCGGGTGGCCCTCCTGTTCGTTCTCTTTGTCGCCATCGCCGTGCCGGCAATCGTGCTGGCCCTGCTGCTCGGCTGAATCCGAGCCATTAACTCTTCCAACCGCTCGCACACCTTTGGGGAATAACCATGCACAGCATCATGCCGATCTTCGGAACCAGGCCGGAAGCCATCAAGATGGCGCCGATCGTCAGCGCGCTGCAGGAGTCCCCGCTCTTCCGGTGCATCGTGACGGTCACGGGGCAGCACCGCGAAATGCTGGACCAGGTCAACGAACTGTTCGGCATTGTTCCGGACCATGACCTCAACATCCTGCAGCAGGGGCAATCCCTGTCGGCCATCATGACGCGGACCATTGACGGGCTCGAAAAACTCTTCGCTGTCACCCGTCCGGACGCCGTCGTGGTCCAGGGCGATACCACCACCTCCACGGCCGCCGCCATCGCGGCGTTCTACCACGGCATCCCGGTGGTGCACGTCGAGGCCGGGCTGCGCAGCGGTGACCTGCTCTCGCCGTTCCCCGAGGAAGCCAACCGTAAGATCACAAGCCAGATCACCCGCCTGCACCTGGCACCGACCTCCACCAGCCGGGAAAACCTGCTGCGGGAAGGCATCAGCCCGCAGGACATCGTGGTGACTGGGAACACAGTAATTGATGCCCTCCTCGCCACCGTGGACAAGCGGCTTCCCTTCACGGACCCCCGGCTGGAAGCGCTGGCCGCCAGCGACCGCCGGGTCCTGCTGGTCACCACGCACCGGCGCGAAAACCAGGGCGAATCCATGCGCAGGGTGGGACGGGCGCTCGCGCGGATCGCCGACGCCGAACCGGACCTCGTGATCGTGCTGCCCGCCCACAAGAATCCCGTGGTGCGTGAGGCAGTGCTTCCCGCGCTGGAGGGCAAGCCCAACGTGCTGGTGACGGAGCCGCTGGCCTACGGCGAATTCACCCGGATGCTTTCGCAGGCGCACATCGTCCTGACGGACTCCGGCGGAGTGCAGGAGGAGGCCCCCAGCCTCGGCAAGCCGGTCCTGGTGATGCGGGAGAACACGGAACGGCCCGAGGCCCTTGAAGCCGGCACCGTGAAGCTGATCGGCACCGACGAAGAGCGGATTGTTGCCGAGGTGACCCGCCTCCTGCACGATTCCTCGCACTTCGCGTCCATGGCAAACGCAGTGAATCCCTACGGCGACGGCAAGGCCGCCCCCCGGACGGTGGCAGCCATCGAAGAGCTGCTCGGCGTCGGCTACCGGACGGCGGAGTTCAGCGGGGCGTAGGCGGTGGCCAAATCGTGAAACAATGAAGCTCCCGGGGAGGGAGTGCTCACCCCCGCGCGCAGCCGAGAGAAAAGTGAAAGTGGACGTGAGCATGGACCGCAGGGACTTCTTCCGACTGTCGTTGGCGGCCTCTGCCGCCGCCACGCTGGCCTCTTGTACGCCGGAACCTAACGACGTCGGCCAGCCACCAATCACCAGCCAGCCACCAACCAGCAGCCGTCCCACGCCGGCGGGGGCCCGCAAGGGCGTGGGCCTTGCCGTGGGCAAGAAGTACGGCATCCAGCAGCTCGACGCCTTGGATGTGAACTGGTTCTACACATGGGGCGCCTCATATCCCGCAGCCCGCCCCACGCAGGATTTTGTGCCGATGATCTGGGGCAAGGAAAGTGTCCGCCAGAACGCGGTCGCAGAGGTACAGTACGAACTCGAGCTGACCCGGGCCGCGGAACTGCTTGGCTTCAATGAGCCCGACCATCCCGAGCAGGCAGACATGAAAGTGTCCTCGGCCATCAAGTATTGGCCCGAGCTCGAGGCATCCGGGCTGCGGCTGGGCTCGCCGGCGCCCGTTCAGGCACTGGGCGACTGGCTCAAGGAGTTCATGGATGAAGCGTCCTCGAAGGATCTCAGGGTGGACTTCATCACTATGCACTCCTACCCTTCCCCGGACTCCGAGTCCTTCCTGAACAGCGTCCAGGAGCTCTACGACCGGTACGAAAAGCCCATCTGGATCACCGAATACGCCGTCGCGGACTGGAAAGCCTCCGAAAAGTCGCCCACGCGCTACACCGAAAAAGAGATCATGGCGTTCATGAGCGAAACGGCCGCAGGGCTCCGCCAGATGCCGTTCGTGGAGCGCTTTGCCTGGAAGACCCGGGCCGAAGGGGACCCCATCATGGGCGCCTCGGCCCTGTTCCGCAAGGACGGATCGCTCTCCCCCACAGGCGAGCTCTACAAGTCCCTGTAGGGGGCGCGCCGCGCCCGGGACGCCAACATCCGACGCCGTGGTGAGGCTCACCGTCCACTGAGAAAACCTTGCGTTTTTCCTGCGCTTACCCGGGAGTTTCCTGCGTGTTTTCCGTGCTAGGTTTGCTCGAGCTTGAGTGCCGGGGGAGTTGATGCACGTCGCCCGTGGTGCCGGCTAACAATCTGGTCCCTACCGAGAGCGACTCATGGAACGCCGTAAGTTTCTTACCATGCCCTTGGCAGCTATGGCCGCCCCGGGGGCTCTGCTGGCTGCCAACGCGGCAACCGCCGAAGCGGTTGTGAGCGTCCCTTCCATCACCACGCCCGCCAACACCTTGAAGGGTTTCGGGCATGGCGGCAAGGACGCTTTGGCGCTCCAGCAAATCAAGAGCCTCAACCTGAAATGGCACTACACCTGGGGTTCGCACCCTAACGTGACCACCACCCCTGCCTTCGTGCCCATGATCAAGAGCGCCAAGACGATGCTGGAGCAGGACGCCCTTGGCTATGTCACACGCCAGTTGGCCGAAACGAAGGCCACGCACCTGCTCGGCTTCAACGAACCCGACGTCGTGGCACAGGCGAACATGAGCGTGGACCAGGCCATCAGCCTTTGGCCCAAGCTTCAGGCAACGGGCCTACGGCTCGGCTCCCCTGCCACGACCAGTCCGAGCAGCACCTGGTTGGCGGCTTTCATGGCGAAGGCAAAGACGAGAGGCCTCCGCGTAGACTTCATGACCACCCACATCTATGCCTGGCCCCGGGCGGACGACTTCCTGAACAAGCTCACCATGATGCACGAGAAGTACGGGAAGCCGATCTGGGTCACCGAATACGCGGTGGCGGACTGGGACGCCACCGCGTCCAGGCCCTGCAAGTACTCCCGCGCCCAGACAGAGGACTTCATGCGGGCCACCGTAGCCGGAATGCGTGCGCTCCCCTTCGTGGAACGCTTTGCCTGGAAGACCCGCCCAGCAGGCGACATCAAGATGGGATGCTCCACCCTGTTCAACGCGAACGGCACCCTCACCAGCACCGGACGCCTCTACGCGGCGCTGTAAGGCTCTGTAGAGCCTCCCAACAGCGTTCCGGGCCTTGCGGACCTTGGAGCGGCTGCTCTAGCCAAGGAGGCCCCACCGGAGATTTATCCGGTAGGGCCTCCCTCATGTTCGAAGTTGCCGTGCGGTGGAAATATACGGGCAGACTGCTTCGAAGGCACTGGCCGGCCGTTATCGCGGGGGCGCTCCTGCAGCGCCGGCTTGGTGTAATCCGGTGCCTCCGGCCGGGGGCGGCGTTGGCGGGCCTGAACCCGGTCGATGATGTCCTTATCCGGACAGGCAGGCAAGGGCAGGAGCCTAAGGAGCCGGGGCCATCTGTTTCACAGCGTCCGTGGGTTGCCATTAGCAGCTCCCTTGGCCTGACGCCTTCTCGGGGGTGCGATGGCAGTGTCACATGTGAGGTTTGGGAGGTCGAATCAGGGCCCTACTGGGTTCGTTCTGGCCCGGTATCTGCGTGCTGCGGGCATCAACTGCGTCGTTGCGGCGTCCTCGAAACTGCTGCCCCGGGGACCGCGTGAAAACCGACCGCCGCGACGCCCGCGTGTTGGCCGAAATGCTCGCGGTCGGCTCGGTCACCGAGGTCCGCATCCCGGATCCGGACGAAGAAGCACTGCGGGACCTGTCACGGCTGCGCTCCGGCACGGCCGGGGACCTCGCGCACGCCCGCCAGCACTTTGACGAACCGGCACTGCAGTTCACCTACGACGCCGACGTCGAACAGGCCGGAACTGCTCACCGCGCACCCCAGATTCCCCGTGCCATCACGGAGGACCCCTAGAAACCGCCCAGGGGCCGCGGGCCTGCCGACAGTGAACATTCCCGCCGCCGGCGGGATAGTGGTCAGTGGCCGGAACGTCCCGATCCCCGTCGCTACGGGCAACAGCTGACCAGCTAGCCAGCAATGGATGAGGTGTTACCCAACGCGGGACAGTAGATGCTCAGGGCAAGGTTCTCGATTTCAAGCGAAGACCCCTCGAGCGGGGGCTTGTAGCCGTCGAAGCGCCGCTGGCAAGCCTCCGCAGCCCGACCGTAGAACGTCTCGGCCTGCTCGGGAGGGACGTTAGAGCTCAGGCCCGAGCCGTCCATTTTCTCGTGGAACAGGGCTTCCTTGTCAGCGGAATGCCACTGCTTTGCAAGCTCGATAATCTTCGCTGAGTCCGCGGGCGTCGCCTTCGTGTAGTCTCCGGTGAAGTGGACCTTGCCCTCGGCGAGTTGGTTGGGAATGGCGGTCGGCGGCAGTTGCCCCGGAGGCAGCGCCGCGTCCGGGACCACGGCCGAGTCCGTGGATTCGGCCGCGGTCCCCGGCGGCGGCGCTGACGCCGTCGTGGCAGCCGGGCTTTCCGGGGCCTAATTGGTGCCCTGAGACTGACCGGTGCATCCAGTAAGCCCAAAGAGGCCGATTAATGCTACAGCAGTGAGTAGTGAAACCTTCATGGTTGTTTCCCTGGTTCGTTGATCTGAAAACGCGAAGCGGCGTACGGCCGCGCGCTACCCCGCCACTTTAGTGCCAGTGGACTCTTTGGTGACCGTGGAGTAGCCGGTCTTGGAGCCTGTGACCTTGACGGTGATGGTCCTCCCCGCGTCACCAGTGCGGACCTTATAGGTGGAAGCTGTGGCATCACTGATCAGAACGTGYGAGCGGTACCAACGGTACGTCAGCGTCACCGGCGCAGGTCCCCAGGCGCCGGGCACGGCCGTCAGGGTGGACCCTAGCGCCGCGGTGCCCGTGATCTTGGGAATCGGCGCGGCGAGAGTGCCCTTGGCGATGGTAGCGGTGGCGGGGGACGTCTTGGAGGCCGTGTTGAAGGCAGTCTTGGAGCCAGTGACCTTCACGGTGATGGTCCTGCCCGCATCACCGGAGCGCAGCTTGTACGTGGCACTGCTGGCATCGCTGATCAACGTACCGGACCGGTACCACTTGTAAGTCAAGGTCACCGGCGCCGGGCCCCAGGTTCCGGGCACGGCGGTCAGGGTGGACCCGACCTTCCGGGTGCCGGCAATCGTCGGCGTGGGAGCCGCGAGGGTGCCCTTGACGATCGAAGCCGTGGCGGCAGATGTCTTGGAGACCGTCGGGTAGCCGGACTTGGAACCGGTGACCTTCACGGTGATCGTCGCACCCAGATCACCGGCGACAGGAGTGTAGGCGGCGCCGATGGCGCCGCTAATCGCGGTCCCCGAGCGGTACCACTGGTACGCCAGGGTCACCGGCGCCGGGCGCCAGCCGCCAGGCACCGCTGTCAGAATGGCCCCGACCTTCGCCGAACCTTGGATCGACGGCATCTGAGCGTTCAGGGAGCCGTTGTCGACGACGGCGGCGGCGGTGGCCTGCTGGTATCCGGATAGGTAGTTTTTGCCCAGGAATTCGACGCCGGTCCGGGAAAAGTGGATTATGTCGCCAGTATTCGTGCCGCCAGCCATGGCCGCGGCAAATCCGGTGTACGGAACCCGCGACGGGGTTTCCCGGTGCGATCTGTCGACGTTGAGCCGGACCGGATCTGCTGCGATTCCCTCAGGTGCCATTTGCCCCACCACGACGGGGAGGTTCGGGACCGCCAACTGGGACCGGAAGTAAGCAATGACTGTATCCAGCCTGGCATTGTAGCCGGAAGTGGTCAGCGTCGCGTTGTTTTCCCCCTGGTGCCAGAGGACGCCCTTGAGCTCAACCGTACGACCGGACGCCTTGGCCGCCGCGATGCCTTCGAGGGTCTGTTTTACCGCCAGCGCGGAAAGATCGAGTTCCGGGGCGGAGGCCGCGCCGGGAATCCACGTGAGGGTGGACGCGGCAGTGGTGAATCCCGTGCCGCCGTGCGCCGCCGGGATGAGCAGCACCCCGACGTTGCCGGGCTGGGTCTTCAAGTACTCACGGGCAAGAGTTGTGGCCGGCGAAAGCCCGGTCGCGATGTCGTGCATGTCCAGGGGCACACCCGCCTTCTGAAGCTCGCGGTCACTCGCGCCAAACTCAAAAATCCGAGGGTCCGCGGGGTCATCCGTGCTACCGGCGGGCAGGCCCCGCCCGGACATATTCGACTGCCCCGCCGCCAGGAACACATGCAGGACGGTGAGCGTCTCCGCTGCCCGCGCAGGCGCCACGCCCGCGAGCATCAGGGCAGTAACCGCCAGGCCGACCAGCAGCCCTCGAATCCCGCTCGCCAAATTCCTCATTACGGATCCCCATTCCGTCAATGGGCGGCGCACCACCCGAACCTGCAAAGACGCAGAACCCTTAACCCTAGCCCTAAAACACCCTGCCCTGTCCGCGGTTGACGGTCGAGTCGCCGATTAGTTCCTTTCTGCGGTGTCCCTGAGTCTAGATCGGTGACGGAAACCACCGGCACCTATATGCCCTGCTAGTCATTGCATTGGTGGTCGGCCTGATCTTCGGAGGGCGGCCGCCGCCGAGGTCAATACATCTCGACGGTGACCAGATGGGCGTCGACCAAAAACGAGGTTCTGGCCTTGCGCGGGCATCTGCTGTGTGAGCAAGTGACGCTGGTGGTGATGGAAGCCACCAGCGACTATTGGAAGCAGTTCTATTTCCTGCTGGAGGACGGGCTGAACGTGATGCTTACGAACGCCCAACAGGTAAGGAACATGCCCGGGCGCAAGACCGACGTCTCGGACGCGGCGTGGCTGGCCCAGCTCGGCGCGTTCGGACTCGTGCGTGCCTCGTTCGTTCCGCCCGAGCCCGTCCGTCAGCTCCGGGACCTGACACGCACGCGCACGATGTCCATCCGGCAGCGCGGCAGTGAGATCCAGCGCCTGGAGAAGCTGCTGGAAGACGCCGGGATCAAGCTGTGTTCCGTGGCCACGGATCTGACAGGTGTCTCCTCCAGGGCGATGCTGGGGACCCTCATTGAGGGCCAGGGGATCCGGCCGTACTGGCCGATCTTGCCGTCTACAGCCTGCGAACGAAGATTCCCGCCCTGACCGAAGCACTCAACGGAAGATTCAACGCCCACCATGCGTTCCTGGCCGGACTGCACCTGAACATCATTGACGGACACACCCTGGCCATAGAACAGCTCAGAGCCTGGACTGAAGCAGTCCTGGCACCCTTCGGCCCGGGACCTGCCGGTGTACTTCGGCGCCAAATACCGGCGCCTCGCGGCCAGACGGGGACCCATGAAAGCCCTTGTAGCCGTCGAACATGCAATACTTACCGCGGTCTGGAACATGCTCAGGACCGGGGAACTCTACAGGGCCCCGGACCCGACTACTACACCCGCCTGCAACCGGCCAAAACGCGGGCACGCGCAGCCAGCTCGAATCCATGGGTTTCACGGTCACCATCGAACCCACACAACAAACCGCCTGACCGACCCCTTGGGCGGCCCGATACATACTCGCCCACGCCGTCGCACACCATCCGCGGTCACCTTAATTTTCGTGGGAGCCTTGACACTGCAGTCACCAAAAAGACTCGCCAACACCCCCGTCACCGCGACCGGCGGGCATAGACGAACGTCCCCCGGAACCAAAACTCCAGGAGCCGTTCATCTATGCCTCTTGACAACCGAACCTACATAAATCAGTTGGCGGAAGCGGCCAGGTCCAGCAGTTCGCTCTTGTGGCCGAGCGAGACGATGTCCCAGCCGGCAGCGCTCCACTTGTCGTGGTCCAGGACGTTGCGTCCGTCGAAAATGCGCTTGCGCGAAACCGCAGCAGAGAGTTCCGCAGGATCGACGTTCACGAACTCGGTCCATTCCGTCAGCACCATGACCAGGTCGGCGTCAGCCGCTGCCGTGGCGAGCGAATCGACGTAGTTCAGGCGCGGGTACCGTTTGCCGGCGTTGGCGTTCGCAGCGGGGTCGTAGACGCTGACGTCCGCTCCGCTGTTGAAGAGCCTGGCCGCCACGTCGAGGGCCGGTGAATCGCGGACGTCGTCGCTGTTGGGCTTGAACGCGACGCCGAGGACGGCAATGCGCTTGCCCTCGAGCGAGCCGAGCAACGTTTCGGCAACGTGGACCGCACGGTCACGACGGCGGAGGTTTACTTCGTCGATTTCGTTCAGGAACCGCATGGTGCTGTCCAGGCCGAGCTCGGAGACCCGGGCCTGGAGCGCGCGGATGTCCTTGGGCAGGCAGCCGCCGCCGAAGCCGATGCCGGCGTTGAGGAAGCGGCGGCCGATCCGGGCGTCGAGGCCGATAGCATCCGCCAGGGTGCGGATGTTGCCGCCAACGGTCTCGGTGACCTCGGAGAAGGCGTTGATGAAGGAGATCTTGGTCGCAAGGAACGCGTTTGCAGCGACCTTGACCAGTTCCGCCGTCTCGAAGTCCGTGGCGATGAACGGGGTGTCGCGGCTGATGGCGTCGGCGTAGACCTCACGCAGGGTGGTCTCGGCAGCGTCGGAGTCAGAGCCGATAACCAGGCGGTCCGGACGCAGGGTGTCCTCCACGGCGAAGCCTTCCCGCAGGAACTCGGGGTTCCAGGCGAAGTTGACCTGAACGCCGTCGCGCGATTCTTCGGCGACGAGGCCCTTCAGGCGACGTGCTGAGCCAACCGGAACGGTGGACTTGCCGACGATCAGGGAGTCCTTCGTGGCGGCACGTGCAATCGCTGTCACGGACGCGTCAACGTAGGTCATGTCGGCAGCGTGCTCGCCGGCCCGCTGAGGGGTACCGACGGCAATAAAGTGCACGTCACCGAAGGCGCCGGCTTCTTCGAACGAGGTAGTGAAGCGCAGGCGGCCGGATTCTGTGTGCTTGCGCAGCAGTTCGGGCAGGCCAGGTTCGTGGATGGGTAGTTCGCCTCGGCTGAGGCTATCGATCTTCTCTTTGTCGACGTCGACACCCAGAACTTCGAATCCGAGTTCCGCCATGCATGCCGCATGGGTCGCGCCGAGGTATCCCGTACCGATCACGGTTAGTCGTAGTGTCACTAGTCCCCCAGTAGCCGCAGTTGATTTCTTTGCCTTGGGCGCCAAACAGCGCAACCAAACGCGTCCACTATATAACTGTTGCTCGCGATATCCGATTTCAGTTCGCCACCGTGACCAACGTCATCCCTCTACAACTGGTGTCGCGCACTTGAAGGCCGGATGTCTTGAGTACTGACGCATGATGCTCGCGGGTCTCGATTCCCAAATGGCCGCGGACATTGACTTTCCGACGACAGAGCAAGGCCTGCTGACGACGAGCGGCGCCGGGCTGGGCGGTGGAAGCGCTGGTCCGCTTAGCGGCTCCCAAGCCCGACAGGACGTCAATCCACGTCCACGGTGCCGCTGGATCATCACGGAACGACCAATCACGGAACGATGGACTTCGGGCCCTAATCAGCTTGCTCTGATGTGCTGAGCCCAGAGGCTATACGTAGAGGACGCTACTTATGTCGCAATAGTTCGATCTTCTGTTGATGTTGTGACCCCAGAACCCACCGCCATTCTTGTGGTGGGTCTCGGTAAGTTCGCCGTAGAAGCCCTCTAGCAGATCGTTGAAAGTCGGAATCACGTCGACGGAACGGAGCCCTGCGAAGAAATCAGCCTTTTTCTCCTGAGGATTCAACCAATTACCGCCGCGCCCCTGATCCACCTGTCCCACGGAGAGCTCGTATTGACGCCTCTGCGCGGCCCTCTCCAAGGACATTTCTTGATCCACACTTCTCAGATGGAGCAAACCCAAAGACGTCTCGTACGCAAAGTCCTCGCGAGATCGGTGCAGCCCAGCACCGAATTCACTGCGGGCCTTCCAGATTACGGGCTTTGTGTACCCGGAGGCGAAGAATCCGTAGCCGCGCTGCAATTCAATGTCCTGAGACGGATCAAAAGGCGCCTCTTTCTCCGTGTGCTGGACAATTTCGAAGCCGATTGGCGCGGTTATCCCGTCCAAGGACTGCAGCTTGGGCAACACTTCATCGGCGCCGATCCCCAAGCCGACGAGCAATTCGTCGCAGTCCGTTGCTACGACGATGTCATAGCAGTGCAACAACATCTTGGCAAAGCCGGACATCGCCATCGCCTTGAAGTCGTCGTCAAAGGGCACTGGGGGGATACTGACAAAATTGAGGTTTACACCGTTGTAGCCGGGGCTATTGGCCAGAGACTCCGACAGCGATGGGCTGGAGGCGTGGTCGATCACGTAAAAGGCCGCTTCTGGACAGATGCGAAGCCCGTTTTTTACCCACGCCTCAAGCAGGATGGTCTCATCCCGTGCCATCGTAAGGAAGGCAATGGGAGCCTGGCGGCTTCTCGCCGGCCAAAACTCAAGGCGAAAATCCGCCATTCTAAACTCCACTCGATAGTGATCCAGGCAGATGCTGAATAAGATCAACGACAGTCGCCCTCGCTTCTGAGGGTGTGCGCGGTCGAGGCCCCCAACAGCATAGAACAACTCAAGTGGCTTCCGTACTTTCGCCGTCGCCTCGGGCTGCAGCACCCGTGCGTCGTCGCGCGCCCGCTTTGCAGCGACCGGTGTGAAGGGCTTCCTGGCGCCGTGATGGGCAATCGATTCGTTGAGATAGGCTGAATCGCCCTATTAATGTCCGAGGCTGCGAAGCAGAGGGGTGAGCGGCCACACGGAGCGCGATGCGTTTAGAACCAGGACGACGGCTCAAATCCAGTATGACCAGGATGAAGGAGCCGCAGTGAAGGAATCGGCTCGATTTCGTAGAATCCGACGCACAGTTCGAGGCCGGCGGTACGGCCGTGCTGATCGAGAGGATTCCACCAAGATTAATGGGTCTGAGTCGGGAGTCCATCAAGCGGCGGTCGGTCCCTCTCCTCAAGTACCGAGCAGTGCAACACAAACTAGTCATCGCCAGGATCGCCAGGTGCGCAGCCCAGCCCAGCCCCGCCCAAGCCGGAAGGCTGGGCCTACCGGCAGCCGTTCACATCCAATCAGGCCCGCGCTGATGCCCTGCAGCCATGGCTAGACGTCTACCACATCCACCGGCCCCACAGCAGCCTCGGAGGCAACCCACAAATCAGCAGGTGCAACCAAACTACTGACTGTGTACATCTAGGCTGACGCGTGCGCCGCCTCATATCCGGCCACAACCCGCCGGGCATGTTCGTAACCTCCGTCTGCCAAGGCCTTGAGAGTTTCCAGCGCGGACTGGTCACCCGAACTCAACCGCACCTCCGCCGCCCGCGAGGTGTGCCACGGGTTGCCCGCTGATCGCTCATCATGGAAGGCGGTTGCGGCTTCCTCAAACTCAGCCAATCGCCGCGTTCCATAGAAGTGCTTACCGCCGCGTCGGACGGCGGCCTGAATGTTAAATGCCTGGCTGCCATCGCCGCTGAGGTGGCCGATGACGTAGGCCGCCAGGCTAAAGACGGCCTTTGTAGAATCCTGCACCAGCAGAGCGGGCAGGAGTTGTGCATAGCGGGCATCGCCCTGTGACGCGCCGCCGGAGAGCCTCGCCACGAGGTGCTCGTCGGCCACTATCGTCGCGTTCGGCGACAGATCCTGCCGGAACTTGTCGAGGTCGATATCAAACCCGGACAAGGCTGCAGCACGACCAGTCAACATGGCAGCATCGAGGGCCCGGATGATGCGTTCGCTGTAGCGGAGCATGCCTGTGTCGTCGCCGCCGGAGGCGAAGGTGAACTCGCCGAAGACGGGACCGTTGGGCCCGTCGTAACAATCCACCTTAACAAACCGGGTTTCGAGGTTCAGCGACAATGTCGACGCCATTTCCAGCATCGCCCCCGCGAACCGTGGGAGGACGTGCTGCTCCGGCAGCCATCGATTCTCATCAATCGAATAGTCCTTCCCGAGCTCGAGCGGGATAAATGCCCCGTCGAACAGGGCAACCCGCGGCGGGGACACATTCCGGTCGATTTGGGTGATGTGGCTGACCTGTCCCCGGAAGGCATAGATCTTATAGTCCAACGGAACGGGCTTGCCTGCCGGCAATGACGGAATGCATTCCTCAGCGAGCCAGTAATCAGGCGCGGCACCCACTGCCTTGATGTCGGCGGCAGCGAGGACCTTCATCCTCAACAGGTCGAGGTAGGAGCCTTCGCCGAGCTTCTCAAGCACGTAGACACCGGAAGCCGAATGGCGGTTCGGCTGCTTGATCACGAGCCTGTCCCCGAACAGCTCCCCCGCTGCCAAGGCCTCGGCCGCGCTGCTTGTCCGCGCATACCGCGGGACGGCATATCCGGCCTGCTCAACGTACTTGTAGGCCGTTTCCTTGTCGTCCAGTTCCCACGGTACGGGATCCAGCCCAGGATCGTTTCGCTGGTTGAACCTCTGGCGCATCAGCCCCAGGAACGAAATCCCGTCCATGTGCAGTTCCTTCCCTAACTCTTCGCGCGTGGGCGGACATTGTTTGCCGACCGCCGTTCGGTGGAGTGTCAACCGGCACTCTGCGCTGAGTGCGGTCATCATAATCTCCCCGCGATCTAGCGGTGGCGGAGCACCCAATCGGAGTTCTTGACGGAATTGACCCATCAGAGTGTCGGCGTGATCTCATCGCATATCCTACGCTGGCGGCGGACATGCTGCGTACGCTCCCGGCGGGGACAGCCGGGAAGGCCCTGGAGGCCCAGCATCTGAAGGCACACTGGCCTCGACCACGGCCCGCGACACCCGGCGAGTAGCGCGCCCTTGGTGTGGAAGAATCGAGTCCAGAAAACAGTGATGAGGGAAAAATGCTCAAAGGCTACGTCGATTCAATCTCACCGAACAAGCGGTCGCTCACTGGCTGGGTTCAAGTAGGAGAGGGCGGTGAAGACCCGGATCTCTGGCTCGATCTCGACGGCGAACAGGTTGGAAAAGCTGTCTTCGGTGCCGAACGCGCGGACGTCCGTTCCGCTCTGGGGCTGGCCAACAAGTCCTTCACCCTGACTCTCGAGACACCTGTCCAGAGTCAGAACGTCCTGGCGAAGGCTCACCAAGTAGCTGCGGTGGCCGACGGCGTGAGGAGTTTCATTCCGCTGGGTGGCAGCGCCTACCACCAGATGCTGGCAGATTTCGTCCGGGCCTCGGCCGCCAACGTCAGGGGTGCGCGCGAGGTGATACTTGATGCCCTCGAAGTCAACGAACTCAAGCTCTCAAAGCACTTCGCGGAAGTGAGGGAGTCGTCGGAGGCAGGCGAACTCTCCTACCTTGGATTTCCGGTCGGGTTGCGGTCCAGTGACGACGTCGGACAGATTGGCAAGGACGGCCACCTATTCCTGACGGGCGGCAGCAACGCGCTGCGAGACCAGTACAGGGCGCCCGAAGACGCGGCGGAGGAGGCCCTGCTGGAAAAAAGGGCCACTATGTGGGCCTCGGCGATCCGCACCAACAGCGAGGTGCTGGACGATCTGGGAATCCCGTTCCTTCAGGTCGTCATACCCGAGAAGTTGACGGCCCTGCGGCACCTCGCCCCGCTGGCAATAACTGGCCCGACCCCGCTGTACCGTCGCCTCGATGAACTCATGGCGAATGAGCCCAACTACGTGAGTTTCCTGAGCATGTTCGAGGGCTGGTCGGGTGATATCGGAGCTTGGCAGCGGAACGACACTCATTGTTCCCCGGCCGGCACGTTGGCAATGGCACGTGCACTTCTGGATCGGCTCCCCGGCTGCGATCCAGCCATTCTTGACGGAGTCGAACTGACGGGAACCATATACCGCAACGGCGATCTGGCGCCGAAGTTCTTCGATATCCCGCTCTGGGACAAGCAGCAAATTCCTGCCCCTGGAACACTGGGTGATCCAGAAATCGAACTCGCGTTCTCTCATAGTCCGGGAAATTTCGTCGGCTCGCACAACGTCTGGACTAACGAGAGCGCGCCGATCAAGAAAAAGGTGGTTGTCTTTGGCAACTCATTCTTCGGTAGCGTGACGAGCCCAACCCGGTTGAGCTGGTGGTTCGCCCGTCTCTTCAGCGAATACCACCTGAAGTGGGAAAACACCGTCGACATGGACTACGTGCGGGACGTCCGTCCTGACTATGTCATCGCGCAGTCAATCGAGCGGTTCCTGGTACGGCCACCGAGGATCCCAGGCACGAGCTAGCGGCATAACCGAAGACCCCGGCAGATTCAGTCTGCCGGGGTCTTCGGTTACCGTCGCGAAAGACGTAAGTCCTCTCGTGCTGCCCCAGGGCTTACTTCTGGCTTCCGGCAAGTCGTTGGGTTGCCCGGAGCCAGTTCCGCACGTAGTGTCCGACCAGGTTCTGCTGCCGCGAATGCGCACTCGCCTCTGCTCCTTCCAGCGTCGAAGGCGCCGCCGGGCGTTCGTCCAATGTCAACAACACTTCCTGAAGAGCAGTCGACAGCGTGAATCTCGACAGGTCCCCGGACTTCAACTCGACCGCAAAGTCGGTCGCTGCTTCAATGCCGCTGGCCAGTTCGGTTGCGATATCTTCCGGACTCTTGACTGCGAAGCCCCTGCCCGAAAAGTTATGGAATTCCGCCACGGCAAAGTTTTCAGCATCCAGCCAGCCAGGGCCACCGAACTTGTCGTAGCAATATACCGGCACACCGGCCAGCATCGCGTACTGTACCGTCTTGCCAATTGTCACCACCCCGTCCAGCGCAGCAAGCGTCTCGGGCGTGACGCGGGCGGCGACCGAGTTGGCCACATCGCCACTGCCAATGGGCAAAAAATCCACTCCGGCCGGCGGGTCTTCCAGCACCTTACCCAGCTCGCCAGGGACATGGTTAGAAACGACGCCGATCAACTGCTTCCTGCCCCGGCTCGGCTTGCCCGCCGCTCCGAAGGCATCAGGGGCGGGGTTGGCAAATACCTTCATCCGGGCCGGGTCAAACGCCTCTGCCGCCCCGTCTGCGAGATGCGCCTCCAAGGTCTCTGCAGAGTTGTAGACGTGCAAGCCCGCAAGCTTGGCCTCCACGACTGCTGACCACGACGATTCCAGAGGGTGGGCAGACGACATGTGATTGAACACAAACGCCGTCACGCCCGGATTCTGGAGGAGCCACTGAGGGACGATCTGGTGATGGATCCATGCCAGTTGCGGCGGATCGCTCTCTAGCACCTTTGAAAGCTGGTCGTCGTCGATGTCGAAGTAGGAAATATTGGCGCGGTCGGTCAAATGCGACAGTACCGGCCTGCCAGCGCTCCATGTTCCGATGGTTACCTTGGAGCCCGCAGCAGCAAAATGCTCCGCGAGCTCCAAAGTGACCATTTCCGAACCGCCGTAACTTACCAAGTGAGCTTGGGAAATAAAGACGTGGGAAAGCGGCGATGTGCTGTTATTCATGTGCGGGTCTCTCAGTTGGTTCCCGTTGCCTTGGCGAACAGTCGTATCTACAGGGCAGGCGTGCTGTCGTTGTCGGCACCATCCGACACTGATTTCCGGTGCGCCCGGGCTGCCTCCAGCAGGGTCTCGGCACGCTTGTCAAAGTTGTGTTCGTCGCGGATCATCTGGCTGATAGCAGCCATCTCCGAATCATCGGGGAAGCCGCTCGGATCAGCCAGAATTTCGGCAAGCTGCTCGAGCGAAGCATATGTCCGGACGGCGCCCTTGAAGATCTCGTCGATACCGTCCACGTCGTCACTGATCACCCTCGCACCGGAGGCCACGGCATCGTAGAGGCGGTTGTTGGCGAAGCCCCACCTTGCCATGTCTTCAAAATGATCGTTGAGGACAATTGTGGACGAGTTGTAGACAGCAGCAAGGTCATCGTTGTCGATGAAATCGGCCACCACCAATTCTGCCGGGATGAACTGCTCCCACCGGGGGCCCCACACACTGACATTTTGGCCAAGGCCAACACAATCGGCGACGATCTTGCGCCCAATTGGTTTTCGCGGGCCCCCCACGAAAGTCAGGTCGAACTGGGGGCTTCCCTCAGTCGCCGCCGTCGGGTGGAATCGCTTCGGATTCGTGGCCTGAGGCAGGTAATGGGCTTCGATCCCCCACTCGCTGCGGACATACTCGCACCAGATTCCGGACGCCCCGAAAATGAGGTCGAACTCAAGGAGTTCTTCTTTGGCAATCAAGTCCGGCCGGCTGATCGCCCACAGGATATTTGTCTTTCCTGGCTGAGGATCGCAGCGGTGCAGGCCGCGAATGACCACCACAACATCGTCCAGGTGATTGGAGGGCCGCGCGAGGGCTGCGGCCCTGTCGACCACAACCTCCTGGCCGCGGGCAGTGAGTGCCTCTGCAAGGTCCGCCGCATACGGAACGTCGCCCCAGCGGTCTCCGCCGACACTGAACTCAGCGCCGATCTTGATCGCCCATCGCAGACGCTCCGCCGGATCCGACCCGGAGGTCTGCCTGACGACTACCGGCGCCGCAGGCTGGAGCCTCGGGTTTCGTGGCGCAGTGAACGCAACGACGTCCAGGCCAATGTCACGGTAGTGGGCTTCAACCGGCCGCGCAGGCTCCTTGGATGCACTCAGCCAATCCGCATCCGCGGCGGACAAGGAAGGGTGCTCCGCATAAGCATCCGCCGAATGGTCTACTGCGACCGCTGCGCCCTCCACGACGAACTCCCCTGCCCCGGAGTTGCCGAGCCTCCGCAGAAAATCGGTCACTGCCGCTTCGCCGGCAAAGATCGTATTGAATCGTCCTAGCCGTTCGAACGCCTCCCTTCGCACCACAAAGGCGGCTGGTGCCAACTCGTCAACCACCCTGCCGCCGTGGCGCCGGGCATCGGCAATGTTCAAGCCCCGGAACAAGGGGACGGCGAGGCTGTTGCGGTGCGCAACAGCGCCAGCGGAGACGACGACTCCAGCGGGATCGGTCAACAGGGGCTGTGCCGCAACGACGGATGGATGGTCAAGCTGTTCCAGGAGCTTGTCTAGGGCACCGGCGCGAAATTCGACATTTTCCTTGGCGAACAGTAGGTTCGCTCCGTCAGCGTGGACGGAACCAATGTTGTAGGCGATCGCTTCCGTGTAGCGTCGCGGCAGCTTGATGTATTTTAAGCCGGACAGGCCAGCGAGAGCGGCCCGCAGGCGCAGCGAAGTGCGGAAGCCCTGGACCTCGTCGAGCACAACCAGTTCGACCAAGTCGGCGTCGACAGTTTCCTGGATCCGGCGAACATTCCGGATCGCCTGGTCGATGTTCTCCGTGATGCGCATTATTACCGACAGGGAAGGAACCCTCACCCGTTCCGGAACAGAATCAGGAACAAACCGCCCTTGAACGTTCTTGCCCAGTACCGCGTATTCCCAGTTCCCGGACTCCTTGCGGGTGATTCTGTCATCGTTGTCGTCGTCTACGTAATCGCAACCGATAAAGGGGAAGTACTCGATGCTGGTCGTCTCGGTAATCCGAAGGACGAGGTCATAGTCAACCCAGCGGCGCAGAGAGTTGTCGAAACCGCCCAACTCCCGGATAAAGGACGTCCGCACCACGAGAACATTGAGATCCACGTAGTTGCGCACCAAGAGTTGATCAGCCGTGATGGGTTGGCCGGTGAATTCCAGCCGGCCGTTCAGCATGCGTACGGCAGAGTAGCCCGCCTGGCCGCCGCTGGCAATGAGCCCGGCATGCATGTTCCTAAGAAAATCCGGTCGCCAGGTGTTGTCGGAATCCAGGAAGGCCAAGAAATCTCCCCGGGCCTCCTCGATACCCCGGTTTCGGGCTGCGCAGACTCCCAGGTGATCCGCCTCAATCAAGCGGATTCGGCTGTCCAGAAGTGCGTACGCGCGCACGACGTCCCGCGTCCCATCGGTACTGCCGTCGTCGACTACGATGAGTTCCCACGCCTTGAGGCTCTGCTGGCGTACCGACTCGATGGCATCCAGAATCGCAGTTTCCCGGTTCCAAGCAGGCATGACGATGCTCACTACCGGTGCCGACCCATTTGACGCCAAAGGTACATGTTTGACGCTCTGAAGCCATTCCTTCTCCGTCACTTCGGACCACGTAGGGAGGCGCAGCGGTTTCTTGCCAACCTCGTAAGTCTTGGCCGTCAGGGCGTGGGCAATAACGATCGCCCTTACTGCCGGCCAAGCCGGGGCTGAGCCGGGCAGCTTGTCTGGAACGGGCAGGGCTCGTGCCTTACCGGGACGGTACCGTGACAGCAGCACGGAACCCGCTGTGCCAGATTCGTCGAGTCCAGCGGGGTCAAAAAGCCAAGACCACGGGTGCTCGCGCGACTCCGGGCTCCGCAGGTAGGCCAGCAGGGACTCGACATCGCCGGTCTTGTAACGGTCCCGAACGGGCGCCGGAAACATCCCAAGATCAAACAATGGATGGAAGCTAAGTCCAGCCTTCATGCCATATTGAACGAAGTGACGTGCAGCCGCCGTCTTCGAGACGAAGTCCCTCCCGCACTCTGCGGCGTAGTACTCGGCGTCGAACACTTCCGTTTTGATCAGCCGCAGGCTGCGGGCTGAAATGGGGTCAAGGACTTGGCTCGAGGCGTTCATTAGTCACGTTTCCTTAGTCTGTTGCAAACTTAGCTGGCGTGCCGTCCGGCGGCAGCATCATCAATCTGGCTCCAACTCGCCGCCCGTGATCCGGACAGCGAGCCGTCGTCAGCCGGCCTCATCGACGCTGACCACGGTTATTGCGGGGCTTCTACGCGAATCTCATTTCCCGTCGTCGGCGAGGACCCCGAGCTCCTCACCGAAGAACGCCTTGTGCGCATCCTGGACGTTACTGCGGAAGCGTCCGCGGGACGGCGGTTCGTGCCCTTCCTGAAGCTCCTGCGGCACGAAGTTAATGCGGCCGGATTCGTCCAGTCCGCCCAGGACGGGATCCACGCCGCGCGCTTCGGCGAAGGGGGTGTAGTGCTTCTCGAAGTGCGAGGCATCAAGGGTGTTCTGCACATACCAGACGAAGTTCCGGTCCCGCGTGTTTGAGTAGAGGTGCCGAAGGTCCAGCCGCATGCGGTTGTTCTCTTCCATGCTGTCGTAGCTCTCGAACTCGGGAAAGCAGACCCTGGAGAAGGTCCGAACGGCCTGCCGCTCGTAGTCCCCCACTCGGGTTTGCGGCGAGAAGCAAACAGCCAGGGAACCGCTGATCTGCCGGGAGATGGCCAATGATGCGAAGCCGCCGCCGCTGGAGCCGGTCAGCAGGATTCGCTCGTATCCTGCGACCGCTGCAATCTCTTTGATCAGCTCTGCCACGTCCGAGGTTAGGTCCTGTGCTTCATTGCCGACGTACCACGCCAGCGGAATGCTGCTGCTGAGGTTCAGGCTGGAATCTGCGATAAAGAGCTGGGCGGCGTCAATGGATGCCAGCGACTTCCGCCATTCAAAGCGCGGGAGCTGGTACTTGGACCGCTGCAGTGAGCCGTGGAAAGTGACGATCAGAGTCTTCGACACTCTGGGCGCGTACAGTGCCACGATATCGAGCGGACCGCCGGAAGCAGCCGGGACCACGAATTCATACGGCTCCGCCGCATTGTGGTCAATCTCGCTGGCCGAGGCGATGCGGCGGATCTCTACATTGTTCCGCTCATCCCAAGCCGTTTCCTGGGTGGTGTTTTGCAAATTCACGGAGCCTCTCCTGCTTCAAAAGCGCCCACATTGGAGCCTGTCAGTGCCAGCGGAGCTTCCTCCGCCGGGGTGTCGGGAATTGTCAGCGTGTCCGGCTGCGCCACGTGGTCGCCGATGGACTTTTGTCCGTGCCCGGACTGCGTGATGATCCGCAGTGTCCGTTCATTGAGCGGAATCCACCGTATGGGGCCGCCAAACACGGCCAACAGGTTGCGTTCCACAGTCCCGACCTCGTACTTGTGTTCATCCGTTTCCCAGTTATAGGGCGGCTCGTCTGTCCACACAGACACTCGTTCCGCCGCATGCCCGCTGCGCAACTCGCGGCTGTACTGGAACGCGGTGGGATCGTAGACGTTGACCGCGGCAGACTGCACACGGTCCGTAACCTCCACCCGGACAAGACGCCCGTCATGGAAAGCCTCCATGACCTCGTCAGAGAATGACCGGTCGATGGCGGCCGTGTGAAGAATGCTCGGGTAGTGCATGAGTCCAACCCGCTGCCCCTTTCCGACCGCAGACGCCAGATGTTCCAGCATCAGCACGCCCACGAGGGAATCAGCGCCGAAATCGCCGACAAGCAGGATATCAAGTTCCAGGTCCTGCTGCTTCGCACCCGCCGGCAGGAACCGGGACGGTGCCGGGAACACCCGCTCGGCAAGCGGGAAGTCCAGGTAGCCGGAGTGTTCGCCCGCCTCGATCCTCTTGTGCCAGTGCTCGTAAGAGTCACGGTAGGACACGCGGTCCGGCGACCTGTAGCCGAGGCGGAAATCTTCCATGGAAAGGTTCGAGGCGCCGACGAGGGACAGCGTCAAGGGCGCCTCGCTTACCTCGAAGGGCTCCTCGCTATTGACGAGGGCCTGGTAGCGGAGAATGAACTCCGTGTCGGCGGCTTTGCGGACGGAATCCCAGTGACCCAAGTGCTCCCGGATGGTGGGAGTGTGGAACATTGTGGATACGTGGGCCGGCGTGATGAAGGCTCCGCGCCATCCGCGGTAGTGGAAGAAAAGGTCTTCGTCCGCGCGCGTCCAGGGAGCGGACACGAGTCTTCCGTCGGTCTGCTCCTGTGACCCCCGGACCAAGAGGGCGATCTTCTGCGGGTGCTGCCAGTCGTCGCCGTCGAAAATCGTCATGAACTCGCCCTGGGCCATGGAGTAGCCAATATTGCGCGACGTGTAGGCACCTGCGTTGGGCTCGTTGAGCACCACCTTGATGCGCCCGTCCACTGCCGGCCATTTGTTGAGCCGTTCGGCCGCATCCCCGCCGGAACCGTCGTCAACGATGATGATTTCGATGTTGCGGTAGCTCTGGTCGACGGCCGACTGAATCGCGAGATCCGTGTACTCGTCCGGCTTGTAGACGGGCATGACAATGCTGACGAGAGGTCCGTCCGTGACCGGTGCCGGCGCTTCCGCCTGCAGGCGGAGGAAGGCCGGGGCGGTACCTTCGGCCAGCGAAAGCCGGGACAGCCCCGCCAGCTGGTAGATGTCGTTGATTTCGGCGAGCCACTCGTCGACATCGACTGAATTGTCCTTGAACGGGTTGGCTGCGTTGGCCCGGTAGAGGTGGAGGTCGTTGGAGTTCATTTCGTCGGCCTTGTAGAGGCCCTGAAGCCGAATTACTTCCTCCCCCTGCCCGGTCCGGGCTAAGGCGTCAAGGAAGAACTCCCCGCGCCGCTTTTCCCGGAACGGCTTGGCTCCGAGTCGCTGAAAGACGTACTTGTACAGCGTGGCTGCGTTGAGGATGTCGTCCTGGAGGATGTCCTGCCGGAAGCAGAGGTCGCCCAAGTGCAGCAGCACGGAGCGCGGTGTCTTGTCCAGGACGGGCTTTACGCTGCGACGGGTCTTCCCCCCGATCCGGTACATTTCCAGGGCTACGGCCATGTCCCGCCAGCCCCATTGGCCGGTGGTTGCCGTGGCGACCAAGATATCGCGGCCGTCAACGGAACGCAGCTTGGTGAGGCGCTGGGCAAGCCGCGCCTCCGGGATGCGGGAGCGTGCACCCCACTCGACAAGGGCACCGGGGCGTGTGTCCTGCTGAACCGGAGCGGGCTTTGCCAGTGCGGCAGATGCCCGCTTCGCCGCCCGTCGGGACGCCTTCAGCAGACGGTCCACGTAGAGCGCGCCGACGGCCAGCGCGGCCGCGAAGACCAGCACCAGCAGGCCTAGGAGCCACGGGTTGCGTGCGTATGCAGCCACCACTACCAAGGCAAGGAGGACGGCGAACGCGGCGGCGGCCACCTTTTTCTTCGGGGACAGCCGCGCAATTCTGCGGAGAGCTTGTTGAAATTTCATTCCCTGAGCCTTCTAAGTATGCGAGTGAGTAGTAAGTGCGGATTGAGCCGGGACTGGAACTGGCACCCGGGCGAAGTGGCTGCGCATGGAACCCAGCCGCGCTCCGGAAGGTGAGCTCGGAACAGCGTCGATCTGCGGCGGCGGCTGGAATCCGTCCCACTGTTCGGCCACACTCTGTAAGAAGATGCTGTCTTCCGGATTCCAGGTATGGCCGCCGTGCGAATCCGCCCCGGAGTGGCGGTGCATCATGTAATTCTGCCCGTGGGAGCGGTAGATGAGTCCCCCGGAGGCCTGGACTGCTTGTAGGAGGCAGCGGTCAACGGCGCGATGGACGGGCCGCCATCCTCCCAGCTGACGCAGCTCATCCCTGCCGAGCATTATAGTGCCGCCCGCGACGTGGTCCGAATATTGCTCCCCGAGTGGGGGCCTGCGCGTGGTGATGTCCAGGCTCTCCAGGTAAACGAACTCAACCTGCGCGCCCACCAGGGTGGCGCCGCTGAATTCCTTGGCGTGGACGAGGTCGCGCAGGTGGTGCGGGCCGTACCAGTCGTCGTCGTCCATCTTGCAGACGAGATCGCCGCTGGCGGCGCGCACGCCGGCGTTCAGCACGTCGCCAAAAATCATGTCGGCCGGAACGGTGCGCACCTGCAGCTCGCCGGAAAACGCCTCGACGGCGCGCCGGACCTCGGGCAGGTCGGTGTCGAACCCGTGCAGCACCACCACCACTTCCAGTGCCTCCCAGCTCTGGCGTGCCAGCTGGTCCAGGGCGGATACCAGCTTCTCGGGCCGGCGGGTGGCCAGCACCACGCTCACGGAGGGCACGGGAAGCAGCGGCTTGCCGAGCTGACCCAGCAGAGTGTTCCAGACGGCCCGCGGGCTGTAGAGGTCCAAGGCCGTCCGTCGAAGCTCGATCGACTTCGATTCCCGCAGCACCCGGGGGTCGCCGGCGTCGAAGGCCTGAATGCGGTCCACCAGCTGCTCGCCGAGCAGGGACCGGACGGGGGCAGGCAACGCCGTCGTCAAGAGGGGCACGCCCGCGACGGCCAGCTGGCTCAGGCGCCGCGCCAGCTGCCAGTCCAGGCCGCCAAAGAGGTCTCCATCAACCTCAACGTAGTTGTGCTCCCGGAGGGCCGCGAGATCGGCTTCGCTCAGCTCTCCCCGGCGGCCGAGCTCGATCGGCCGGAGTGCCCGCGTCGCCTTATCCGGGTACGGCAGGAATCCCAGGGGAGACACGACGGCGGTGTCAACAGGGGGCAGTACCGTCCCCGGCGGAGTCCAGACCGGCGGTGTGACACGTAAGGGCTGGTCCGAGGCTTGCTCGCTGAGCTGCTGGGTGAGCTCGCCGGGTCCGATCAGCACGTCGACGGAATAGATGTCATCCGGCTCGGGCTGCAGGAGCTCTTCGGTCATGAAGCTGCCGAGTGCGTCGCCGGCGAGCCAGGCGGTGGCGGCGGGATCGGTGATGCCGACCCGCAGTCCGCCCAGCACCGGCCGCGGCGCGGCAGGCGAACAGCAGCCCAAGGCGGCGAGGGCCGCAGCATGCACATTCACCCATTTGCCGCCTTCGACCACCACTGCGAAACCGAGCCCCGGCACGGTCATGGCGGATGTGCCGGCCTTGACCTGGAGGCTGCGCGGAGTCCAGACCGGCAGGTCGGCGGCCGGGAAGAGCCCGCGGATGACCAGTACGAAGCGTTGCGCCCGTCCCTCGCTGCGGAACAAGGGAAGCAGCATCCGAGCCTCAGAGAGAGATTGCGTCTGCACAACGTAGTTGTCCCACCACAATTGATCAGCAGGAAGGGCATGATCCCAGTCGGCCCCGCTCCGGGGATCGCGGTGCTCCCAGTCCGTGCGGGCATAGTCCAGCCCGAGGTCCAACGCCAGCTGCGCCATGGAGTGGTCTGCGGAGCCGACCGCGACGCTCTTGATCTGCATGCTGCTAGCTCCCCGCCCGGCCTGTGCGGGCCTTGAGCCGGCCAAGGATATAGGCCGGGCCCTTGCGGGCAATAGCGCGGGCACGCGAGACGCCGCGGTTCGGGGCAAGCCCCTGCTCCAGGCGGCGGCGCTCGATTTCGGACTTCCTCAGACGGGCCTCCAGCAGGCGGATCTTCTGCTCATAGTCCAGGCGCGTGGCGCTGTCGGCCAGGTCCCGGACCACGATATTCAGGTCAAGGGTTGCCGCGGCGCCCTTGCGCAGGTGCAGTTTGGGCTTGGGCCGCCGGAAATCGTGCAGGCCCAGGGCGCTGCCGGAAACCCAGCGTTCGCCACCGGCGCTGCGCGCGGACTTCTCCGGGTCGCCGGCTTCCGACAGCTCCCGAAGGGTCGCCGTCTGCCACAGTTCGATTGCGCCCGGCTGCCCGTCCACCAGGGCCCTGAGGACCAGAGCCTGGGTCTGGCGCAGGGTGTCGATCATGGCTTCCAGTGAGTGCAGGCCCAGGGCCGTTCCGGCGCTGAGCACCAGCGTGTAGGAGGACTCGGCAAGCTGTTGTCCGTCAGCCCGGAGAAACGAAAAGCGGCGGTCGGTGGAGAGCCAGTCTTCCAGCTTGGGCCGGCTGCCGTCCTCGACCAGAATGTCGACGGCGAAGTCCTGGCAAGCAGAGCCGAAAAGCGAGGCGACGGTTCCAGCAACTTCCAGATCCGTAGCCTTCGCGGCCCGGATCAGGATCCGGACAAGCGGAGTCTCGCGCCGCGGCGTGTGCAGGGCCTTGAGTGCAAAGCCGGCATGGCGCAGCTCTTCCTCAATGGACGCTGACACGGCGTGGCTTCCCCTATCCACCGACGCTGGCCCCTACGGGCGTGTGCGGCCGGCTGGCGTCCGCGGGCTCCTGCTGGTTCCAAATGCCCTTGGTATCGATGACGAGTTTTCCTTCGAGGGACAGGGGGTCCAGGGTCAGGAATTCATCGTGGTCCACCAGGAGCATCACGAGGTCCGCCGCGGCGACGGCTTCCTCCATGCCGTGGAGCCTGGTGAGGCCGGATGCTGCCAGCGCCGTCGGGAGTTCCTCGACGTTCGGGTCAACCACCAGGATGGCGCTGTCAGGCAGCTGCCGGACGAGTTCCTGGACGATCGTCACCGACGGCGACTCGCGGACATCGTCGATGTTGGCCTTGAAGGCCAGGCCGAGGACAGCCACGGTGGCGCCCGGCTGGTCGGCCAGTGTCTGCACTGCCTGCCGGACCACGTGGTACGGCTTGGAGTCGTTGACTTCGCGGGCCGTCCGGATCAGGGCGGAGTGCTCCGGGACGGCGTCGACGATGAACCAGGGATCAACCGCGATGCAGTGTCCGCCCACGCCGGGGCCGGGGCGAAGAACGTTCACGCGCGGGTGATGGTTCGCCAGCTCGATCAGCTTCCAGACGTCGATGCCCAAGTTGTCGCAAATCAGTGAGAGCTCGTTGGCGAAGGCGATGTTGACGTCGCGGAAGGTGTTTTCCACCAGCTTGGTCATTTCAGCGGTGGTGGCATCCGTGAGCAGGATTTCACCCTGGCAGATCACCTCGTACAGCCGCTTGGCCAGCTGGGCGCCCTCTTCGGTGAGGCCTCCTATCACGCGGTCGTTGGTGACCATTTCGACCATGATCCGGCCCGGCAGAACGCGCTCCGGCGAGTGCACAATGTGGACATGGTTTAGTCCGGGGCCCGCTTCGAGGGACAGGTCCGGCCGCAGTTCCATGAGGTAGGTGCCGAGGCGTTCGGTGGTGCCTGGAGGCGACGTCGATTCCAGGACCACGAGTTCGCCGCCGCGGAGCTTGGGCGCGAGGGCCTCAAGGGCGCTGCGGAGGTAGGAGAGGTCGGCGCCGTTGCCCTCCGCCAGCGGGGTGGGCACGGCAATGATGAACGCGTCGGCCACAGGCACGGTGGACATGGCGACGAGGTTGCCCAGGCTGACCGCACCTGAGACCACCACACCCATATCGGGTTCCACAAAGGGAACCTCTCCCCGGTTGACGGCGTCGACGGTCGACTGCTTCACATCGACGCCGGCTACGCGCTTGCCTTTGGCGGCAAAGCTGGCCGCGGTGGGCAGGCCGATGTAGCCAAGTCCGATGACGGCAACATCAAAAATCGTCTCGTCCATGTTTCCCTAAACTAAAATATGGTCTTCGGGTGAACCGAAGAACTGAATCTTTGAAGTAGCCAAAAGCTCTTCATTGGTGATGGGCCAGGTGTGCGACGACACGTTGGCGCCGCGCATCTGGCAGTAGTTAAAACGGTCCGCCGAGTAGATCCGGGCTCCCGACTCGACAATGTCGGTCAGGAAGCGCGAGTCCTCTCCACGTTGCAGCTGCTGGAACGGAAAGCGCCTGAACGTGTCAGTGGCGGCGAAAATTGTAGGTCCGGAGACTGCTTCCACGTAACGGTGTTCCAATTGCGGGTTGCGCAGGATCGTAGCACCAGCTCCGGCCAGATGCATGTAATGCGCCCGCTTTCCCACCACCTCGGCCTCGGAATACATCATGGCGTGGACCTGGTCGCCCAGGTACAGGGGGCTGTAGATGTCGTCGTCGTCCCATTTGGTGGCGAACCGGCCGTCGGCACGCGCCACGACGGCGTTGAGGCACTCACCGAGCACCGTTTGCTGCGGCTCATGCAGGACCACGGTGTCCGCGATGCCGGCCAGCTGGGACTTGCGGCGGAACGCGGCTTCGTCTATTTCAAAACCGTGGGCCAGGTACACGAGCTGGACATCGACGCCCTGCTGGGCGGCCACCCCGGCAATGACATGCTCGAGTTGCTGCGGGCGGAAACTTGAAACGAGGACAGAGATCTGGGCGCGGGGTGCCGGGGCGGCCAGCGAGGGCCGTGCCGCAGCGGCGATGGACTGTGCCCGGTGGCTGAATGTATGCTCCGCCCAGATTCTGCGCTGGGCCTTGTGGACGAGGCGCTGGGCATAGTCCGGGTTTGCGGTCAGTGCCCTCAGCAGGTGCGCGGCGTCTTCGCGATTGTCCGCCGTGGGGATTTCCCGCTCCGGGAAGAACTCCGTGATGGCCGCGCTGGGGGTCGAGACAACGCAGGAGCCAGCCGCGGTGATCTCGAAAATCCGCCGGGCGCACATCGACGGCGAGTCCGTGACGGAGTTGACGTTGAGGAACACCTTGTACGCCTTGTAGGCGGTCAGCATCTGTTTGTAGGACAGAGACCCCACAACGTGCTTCTTGAGGATTCCGGGGAACTGATACTGCGGCTGCCTGCCCAGCTGCCGCGAAAAGATCTCAAAACCGGGGCGTTTGCCCGCGGTCGCGTCAACGGCTGCACCCAGCAGGTACTCCATCTGGCGCCGGCGGTCCTCGTATTTGTGCGCAAAATACATTCCGGCGAAGGCGATCTCGCGGGCGTGCCAGCCGTGCCGGGGCCGGGCCGGGTTGTGGATGCGGGGCTGCGCGGCGAAGGGCAGCACGGAAATCCGGCTGTGGCCCAGGTCCTCCCGATAGCTGGGCAGCATGTTGGCATCGGTCGTGAAGACGTGATCGAACAGTTTCGCGGCGGGCAGGAAGTCCTCGTAGTGCGGCGGGTCTTCCTTGTTCCAGAACACCGCCGGGACTCCGGAGACCCGACATCCGTCAACGAGCTCGCGGAAGACCGCCGAAGGGCCGGCGGGGCCGGTGATCTTGCCCCGCCAGAGCCCTGCGTTGCCTGCCCACGCGGATTCGACGACGACGAAGTCCAGCGCCTCGTCGCGCAGCTGCCGCGCCCAGCCGTCGGGCCTGAGCGCCACGACGGTCCACTCGGCGGCGAACGCCGCCGCGGAAAAGTCATCCATGATGATGCCCACGCGCAGCTGCGGATTCCGCGGCTGCGCAACTCCAACAGCAGCTTCCCTGAAGATCAGGTGGCGGCCGCGTCCGATTCCGCGCCAGGCGCCTTCCGCGCCGCGGACACCGGCCAGGCTGGCCTCGTCACGCTCGGCCATGCTGCGGTGCAGGTAGCTCTTGACCTGTCCCATGCCGCCTTGGCGGGCGTGCCACAGCGCACGGCGCCAGTAGGCCGTCTTGTCTCGAAAACTCATTCTCTACCTGGACCGCTTCCAGCCGTTGGGAAGCAGGGTGGTGCGCATTTCGGGGAGGCTTGCCATCAGCTCAGCCCGGATCTTGCGGCCGTAGTCTGCGTTGCCCTCGTTGATGCGCCAGATGAAGTTCCGGTATTCCTTGGCAACTTCGTCGGGCGTTCCGTCCATGATGAAATCGCCCTTATCGATCCAAAGGGCGCGGTTGCACATGGACGTAATGGTGGAAAGGCTGTGGCTGACCACGAACACGGTTCCGGCCTGGCTGGTCACGTGCTCCATCCGCTTCTTGGAGCGCTCCTTGAACTGGGCATCGCCGGTGTTGAGGGCTTCGTCGATCAGCAGGATCTCGGGATCAACTGCCGCGGCGATGGCGAAGCGGAGGCGCGCGCCCATGCCAGATGAATAGGAATTCATCGGGTGGTAGACCTCGTGCTCCAACCCGGACATCTCCACAATGTCATCGAACTTGGCATCGATTTCTGCGTGGCTCATGCCCATGGCAAGGCAGCCGAGCCGGATGTTCTGGGCACCCGAAATGGAGCTGATCAGGGCCGCGTTGACGCCCAGGAGGATGGGGTTGCTCGCGGCATAGACAGTGCCGGAGTCCGGGATGATCAGCCCGGCCAGAACCTTCATGAGGGTGCTCTTGCCTGAGCCGTTGCGGCCAATGACGCCAATTGAATCGCTCTGATTGGCCACGAAGGAAATCTTGCTCAATGCCGTGGTGCGTACCACGCTGTCGCCACGGCGCGGCGTGCGAAGTTTCTTGAGGAACGAAGTCCGGGCGTTGGTCCGCCCGGGAGTCTGGTTCTTGGTCCGGTAGACGACCGAAATGTCGTCTACTACCACTGTTGGCTCCGCGATGTGGCCGATTGTCACGTCAGACACGTCCATAGCTTTCCTCTCCGCGCCAGAAGACAAACAGTCCGGCGGCGACCGATCCCAGCGCCCAGAGACCCAAAACGGCCCACGCCCGCCAGGTCGGTGTTGTGTCGTAAAGTAACGAGTCGCGAATGATCTTGATGACCTGGAACACGGGGTTGACGTCCATCATGGTGCGCATGATGGGGTACTGGTCGAACCTGGTCTCAGCAAAGAAGACTGCCGAGGCATACATCCAGAAGCGCACAACGAAAGAGATCAGCATGCTCAGGTCCGGGATTTTCAGGATCAACGGTGCCAGCAACATGCCGATCCCTAGATTAAATAAGAATTGAAGCAGGATCGCGGGGACAATCAGGAGCCACCGCCACGTGATCTCCTCGGCCGGTGCCGTGAAGATGATGAAGAGCAGCATGACGATCGTCACGGGAACGTTGGAGATCAGTTCCCGAACGTTGAGGGCAATGGGCAGTGCCGCCCGGGGGAACTGGAAGGCCCGGATCATGGACGTATTACTGGTCAGAGATTTAGCCCCGCCCAGGACGGACCGCGTGGTCATCTGGAAGGTAAAGACGCCAATGATCAGGTAGCCGACAAAATTGTCAATGCCCTTGCTGGTGCCTAAGAGCAAACCAAAGATTAGGTAGAAACTGAGTCCGCTCAGTAAGGGCGTCAGAACCAGCCAGGCAGTTCCCAGGTGGGTCTTGTCGTGCTCGCTCTGGACCCGCGCGCGGGCGTCGAAGAAGATGAAACTCCGGCGGTCCCATAGCTGGACCAGATAGTCCAGGAAGTCGGGCCGCTGCCCCACTTTGCTCAATCGGACAAGGTTTACGGGCACAGAGACGGTGGGCGTCTTGGTCTCTTCCGCCCGGCTCTGTTCTTTGGTGCTCATCTGATGGTTACTCCCAGCATTTCCAACTCTCTTGCCAGGGCAACCGCGTTGGCGGCCCATGTTCTCTCCCGCAGCACTCGCCCCCGGCTGGCAGCGCCAAGCGCTGCCGCCAGCGGTGCATCCGAGAGCAGTTCCCGGACCGCTGCAGCGAACGATGCAGGGTCTCCGGCAGTCGCAAGGCGGCCGGTTACGCGGTCCTCGACGATTTCCGCCAATGCAGGCAAGTCGCTGGCAACAACCGGCCGGGCAGATGCCATGGCCTCCACGGGCTTGAGCGGTGTCACGGAACGCGTCACCTCCAGGTCCTTGCGCGGCACAACGAATACATCCAGCGCTTGATGGTACAGGGCTGTCTGACTCCGGGGCACGCGGCCCGTAAAGACAATGCGATCGGCATATCCGCTCCGCTGCGCCTGAATCTGCAGCGAAGGCATGGACGAACCGTCTCCGACAATCAGGAGACGGAGCTGAGGCATGTCCTCAGCCAGCAGCAAAAACGCGGCGAGGAGGTCCTCTATGCCTTCATAGGGTACCAAGCTGCTCACTGTGCCGATAAATTGTCCGTCTTCTGCGAGACCGATCTCACGCCGGGCGCTGGCCTTATCCAGGGGCTCGGACAGGAAGTTCCCGCCGACAGCGTTAGGGGCAATGATTACCCTATTTTCGGGGATTCTGGCAGCAACAATGTTCGCCTTCATGGCCGTCCCGAGGGTCAGCACGAGGTCCGCATCCTGCATGACCTCCGCTTCCCGGCTCTGAAACAGCCGGTACTTCTCGCTGTTGCGGGCCTCCGGCCCGCGGGTGGAGGCCCAAGTGTCGGCCAGTTGGCCGCGGACCTCATAGACCCAGGGTATCCCGAGGGCCTCGGCCACGGCCCGCACCACCAGACCGTTGACGTAATGCGTGGTGGTGTGCAGCACGCTCGGCTTGAACACCAGGGCCACGGCGAGCAGTTCTTCCGCCTGCTGCTGCAGCCGGGCATCAATGGTGTGTGCCATCTTGGCCGGCAGGAGCCGCTGGTAACGGATTCCGTCCACGGTGTCCATGGTTTTCGCGAGGAGCTTCCCCACCTGAACGGGATAGCCCATCCTGGTGACCGCCAGCACATCCCATCCGGCCTCCTGTTGCGCCAGCAGGGTGGAGTGGGAGCGCTGGGCGTAGCCGCTGGCTGTGTGGGGCAGCGAGTTCGTCAGCAGATGAAGGATCCGACCGGGCACCGGTGCGTAGGGGCGGCGCTCCAGCGACGGCGATGCGTTCGTCAGGATCGCCGCCTCGGCCGCCAGACGGGCGCGTTGCCGCAGTCCCGCAGCTCCAGAGCCGTCGAGTGCCGCAACAGCTTCGCTGACGTCGCCGTCGTACCAGAGACGCCGCGCCCGGGCCTGCTTCACATGCTGCGCCGTGCCGGCCTTGGCAAGGAGGACGTCCGACACCGCCGGGAGGTTCGCTGCGAGGGCGACGTCGGCCAGGCGGCGCGCCCGGTCCCCCTCGACGGGTCCGTCGGCAGCGAGGCGCAGCCGGCGTTCGACGTCGGCCTCGTCCCCGGCGGCGAGTGCCGCGAACATCACGGCCGCCGAGGTGGAGTTTTTCGGGGCCCAGCGGCAGAGGCACTTCGCGAGGGGAAGCACGGCCGAGGGCAGCCTGCGCGAAAGCTGCAGGAACAAGATGACGGGATCATCAGTCAGGTGCTGGCGGACCACGCTCTGGGCCAGCCGGACGTTGTTGAGCAGCTGCATCATCGGCTCTCGCGGGTTTCCGCGAGCAGTTCGGTGATGAGTTCCATATAGCGGCCGGCGAGCTGCTCGTATTCGGCGTGCGCTTTGACCCACTGGCGGCTGTCGCCGTTGCGGACCAGGCGGCCGCGGTCGGCAGCCAGTTCGCGCCACAAAGCGGCCAGCTCTTCGGGATTGCTTGCCACGATGTCGCCGGCCTCGGCGTCCGAGACGATTCTCGCGGCTTCGCCACGCACCACGGCAGTGATGTGCCGGCCGATCGCCAGAACCTCATAGGTCTTGGACGGCACGGTGGTCTCGAAGGATTTCCAGTCGTCCCGCAAAGAGACGATGCAGGTGTCCGCCGACGAGTAGCGTTCCAGCATGGCGGCCCCGGTCAGGGGCGGGTGGAACGTGACAGGAGCTTTCAGCTCACGTGCCAGCTTCTCCAGCGCCGGCCTCTGGGTCCCGTGGCCCACCATGTGCAGGTGCATCGATTCCCCCACCAGGGCACTCGCGAGGATGGCGACGTCGAGTTTCTGACTCTCGCCGTGGTTCCCCAGATACAAGGCCTCGAATACGTCCCTTTTCTGTTCCGGGGGCCCAACCACCGGGATGGAGTCAAGGTTCACGCCGTTGCTGACGGTTGCCACGTTGCGGACACCGCGGGAGCGCAACGTCGCCGCGAACCCTTCGGTCACTGTAACCACAAGGTCCGCCCGGTGCTGGACGAAGTCCACCACGTGCTCCACAACGCTCTTGACACTGCCTTGGACGAGCCGGGCGTCGCGGGCCAGGTCCGGCCAGGCATCCCGCATTTCCACGATCAGGGGGACGCGGCGCAATTTTGCCACGGCATAGCCGGCAGCAAGCGAGGGCAGGCCGGGGGCCGTGACAATAACGACGTCGGGCTTGCGGACCATCATTCCGGCGGGGACCGACAAAAAGGCCGAAAAGCACTGGTCAAGCAGCCGCGCGGCACGGGAGTTGCCGTGGCGCAGGTAGGGGACGTGAAGAATCTTTTCGGTGAACTGGCCGTTGCGCTGCCGGAATGGCCTGCCAGCCATCCAGCGCGGGAGTGCCCGCCGCCCGAAGGGGTAGTGCGCCACCGGAGTCACGACATCGACGCCCCAACCTGAGTGGGAGAACTCCTTGATCATGGCGGTCCAGCGGCGCTGTGGAGGACTCTGTTCGGGCCAGTAGGAGTGCGTGATCAGCGTGATCTGCAGGCTGTCATTCACGGACTTAGGCGAAATCGACTCCACGAGGGCTTCATCCTGCATGGATGTCAGGACTTACCGGTCCGGGGTACGCCGGTAGCCTTTTTCGATCCAATGAACCGGAAGTAGGCAAAGCCCATGCCCAGCAGGACCAGCACGGTGATGGCCTGGACGGCCAGGGGGCTGCCCGTAGCGACGGCTACTGCAGCCTGGACTTCAGGTTTCACCATCACCGGAGGTTTGGTGGGGGTGGCGATGACGGCGGGAGCCGTAGACGGCGCCGGCGTCGGGGTGGGCGTCGGTGTCTCCACTGGGACTTCCTGCACAGGAGCCGGGACGACGGGTGCCGGGGCGACGGGTGCAACGACAGGCGGCGTTTCAATGACGGGCGCAGGCGCCACGACGGGCGGAGCCGCCGGCACCACGGGCGGAACCACTGGCGTAGGAACGATCACTGGCTCGCTCGGTACCGGCGACGGCTCGTCCGCGGGCTTGGTCGGCGAAGGCGACGGCGTATCTGTTGACGGCGGCTTGGTCGAGCCCGTCTTGGTGGGCGTCGGCGCCGGAGTGGGCGTCACCACCACCGTTGCAGGGGCGGTAGGCCCGGTTTCCTCGGCGTAAGCGGCTGTCGCCGTGGCCACGACTGAGGCGGCAAGGAGCAAAGCTCCCAGCCCGGTGCGTATGGATTTATTTCGGCTGCACGACGTCATCGACAGTCCCTCCCCCACAGTGCGAGATTGAATCAGGTGTGCGTTATGCGGCCAACACTAACGTCATTGTCGGCAGAGCCCCAGTGGTGCACGAGGTCCCAGTCTACTCGAAGGTAAGAGTCAGGCTGTTCATTTGTGATGCTACCCGCACTCAGGAAACTGTGGCCGCAGCGCCACGCGGACCGGGTTAAGCTGGATGAATGCTCCAGTTCAGCCGCCGTATTTCCGCCCGCATTGCCCTGGTTGCGGCGGCCGCCGCAACCGGCTTGTCCTTGACGTCATGCTCCCCGGTGGTGGACGTAACACCCGCCAAGGATGCCGCGAACGCGGCCTGCGCGCCTATGATGCTGGCCCTACCGGACGCAATCGGCGATGCCAAGCTGCGCAAGACCAATGCCCAGGCCAYGGCGGCCTGGGGCGATCCGTCCGCAGTGATCCTTCGCTGCGGGGTCAACGTTCCGGGACCCACAACGGACCGCTGCGTCAGCGTCAACGGCGTCGACTGGGTCATCAAGGAAGGCAGCCCCGTGTGGACGCTGACCACGTTCGGCCGGGAACCGGCGACGGAGATCCTGATGGATCCGGACAAGATCAGTTCGGCCACCGTGCTGGCAGACCTCTCCTCCGCCGCGGTGAAGATCCCAGCAACCCGGAACTGCGTGGGCCAGGAGGACCTGCAGAACCTGCCGACTAGCAAATAGAGCTAGCGCAGGCCGGTCTTGCGGTGCAGGGCGAGGTGGATCAGCTCGTCAATAAGCTCGGCATAGCCCAGCCCTGAGGCCTTCCACATCTGCGGGTACATGCTCTTGGGCGTAAACCCGGGCATGGTGTTGATCTCGTTGATAATCAGTTCGCCATCAGGGGTGTAGAAGAAGTCGACCCGGCTCAGTCCCTCACCGCCGACGGCGTCGAAGGCGACAGCCGCCAGTTCCCGGACCCGGGTGATCGCTTCCTCGGGGAGGTCGGCCGGGCAGCTGAGCGCGGCGGCGTCGTCCACATATTTGGCGTTGAAGTCATAAAATTCGTGCCCGCCGCCGGCGACGGAAATCTCGCCGGGCATGGATGTGCGGGGAGCATCGGTCCCCCGGCCCTCCAACACGGCGCATTCAATTTCGCGTCCCGTGATGCCGGCCTCGATGACCAGCTTGGGATCGTGCTCGCGGGCGGTCTCTATTGCGGCGTCCAGGCCCTCGATGGAATCCACCTTGGAGATGCCCATGGAGGACCCTGCCCGGGCCGGCTTGACGAACACGGGGAAGCCGAGCTGGTCCACGCGCTTGCGGACGGTCTCCGGATCGTTGCGCCACTGCCGGTCGGTGACGGCGATGTAGGGTCCCACGTGGAGCCCGGCCGCTTCAAAGACCACCTTCATGAAGTGCTTGTCCATGCCGACCGCGGACGCCAGCACGCCGGCACCCACGTAGCGGGTGTCGGACAGTTCCAGGAGGCCCTGGATGGTTCCGTCTTCGCCGAAGGGCCCGTGCAGCAGCGGGAACACGACGTCGACGGCGCCGAGCTCCTCTGGGACCGTGTTCGGGGAGGCGACGATCAGCTGGTGCTCGCCGCCGATCTCGGCCAGGGCCACGGTCTGAGCCGACGGCGCCACCTCGGGCAGCGACGACGCCGAGAGTGACCACTCGTTGGTCTCGGCGGAGGCCAGAACCCACTGGCCGGTCTTGGCGATCCCGATCGGGATGACGTCGTACTTGTCCTTGTCGATGGCGCCCATGACACCGGCTGCTGTCACGCAGCTCACGGCATGCTCGCTGGAGCGGCCGCCGAACAGCACCGCCACTCGGGGTTTGGACTGGCCCGTACGGCCTTCTGTGGTCATGTTGTTCTCTGACACTCTCAGTAATCGCCTTCGGGTTTCAGGTCCCGGGACAGCAGCAGCGGACCCAGTTCGTCTACGGACAATTTACCGCCCAGCACAGCGACGACGGCTGCCGTGATGGGCATGTCGACGCCGAGCTTTCCGGCAAGTTCGTGGACCGCCTGGCTGGACTTGATGCCTTCGGCCGTTTGCTTCATTTCGGCAGTGACCTGCTCGAGGGTCAGCCCCTTGCCGAGCAGCCTGCCTGCCGTGTGGTTTCGGGACAGCGGGGAGGAACATGTGGCCACCAGATCACCCAGGCCGGCGAGTCCCGCCATGGTCCGGGCTTCGCCGCCCAGGGCGAGTGTCAACCGGGATGTTTCCGCGAGGCCCCGGGTGATGACCGAGGCCTTGGTGTTGTCCCCCATCTGCTTGCCCTCGCAGATTCCTACGGCCAGGGCGATGACGTTCTTGACGATCCCGCCGATTTCGACGCCGACAACATCGTTCGTGGTGTACGGGCGGAAGTAGGGCGCGGTGCAGCTGCGGGCAATCCAGCCGGCCGTGACCGGATCCGTGCAGGCCACCACGGACGCAGTTGGCTCTTCCCGGGCGATCTCCATGGCCAGATTGGGGCCTGAGACTACGGCGACACGGTTGGCCGGAAGGTCAAGCTCCGCGCAAATGACCTCGCTCATGCGCGCATCCGTGTGGAGTTCGAGGCCCTTCATGAGGGACACCACGACGGCGCCGGGCGCCAGCATGTCCTTCCACGCCTTCAGTTGCGGCCGCAGGGTCTGCGCCGGAACGGCCAGGATGACGACTTCGGCGCCGGCCAGGACCTCGGCGACGTCGGTGGATGCAGTAATGCTGGACGGCAGCGTGATGCCCTTAAGGTACTGCTCATTGCGGTGCTCGGTATTGATCTGGTCGACGACTTCCGGGCGCCGGCCCCAGAGGCGGATGGTTCGTTCGACGCCGGAGGCCGTGGCGGCGTCGGCCACGACCTTGGCGAAGGTGGTACCCCAGGAGCCAGCCCCTAGGACGGCAACGGTGGTGGCGGATTCGGATCCGCGGCCGGTCGCCGTCGTAAAATCCGCCGTCACGCTGTGACGTCCGGGTCAATGCGGCCGTGCGTGGGCTGATTGTGGGCCGCCGGGTCCCAGCGCTGCGCGGGCGGCTGTTCGCCGCGCAGTTCCGCCAGGAGGCCGGTAATGGCGTCCATGATGACATTCGTGGCGGCCGTGAGCGTTGCTTTGTCCAGCGGGCGGCCCGCAAAGGCGCTCAGGTCCACTGGATTCCCGACCACCAGGCGGGAGGTCTTGCGGGGGAAGATGTAGAAACGCTTCGCATACCGCGGGAAGACCTCTTGGGCACCCCAATGGGCGATGGGAACCACGGGAATACCGCTCTCCAGCGCCATGCGCGCGGCACCCGTGTGCCCCTTCATCGGCCAGAGTGCCGGGTCCCTGGTGAGGGTTCCCTCGGGGTAGATGATGATCGCCCCGCCCTCGTTCACGATCTCCTTGGCCAGCTGCAGCGAACGGTTCGCTCCCGCCGTCGAGCGTTCCACCGGGATCTGCTTGGTGTTCCGCAGGACAGCGCCCAGCACTGGCACGTTGAAGAGGCCGGCTTTGGCGAGGAAGTGCGGCATCCGTTTCTGGTTATAGAGCATGTGCCCCACCACCAGCGGGTCGATCTCCGTGCAGTGGTTGGGCGCGGCGATGAAGCCCCCGGCGGGCAGCTTTTCGAGGCCTTCCCACTTCTTGTTCATCAGCAGGTTCATCACTGGCCGGATGATCCCGGCGACCGTCACAAACGTGGCGTGGCTCTTGGCCGATTCCTTCACTTCGGTCCCCGCTACTTGGCCGACGTGATGTCGAAATCGGCGCCGAGGCCCGCGAGCTTCTCAGTGAAGCGCTCGTAGCCGCGGTTGATGATGTCGATTCCGGTGACGCGGGAGGTGCCGGTGGCGGCCAGGGCGGCGATGAGATGGCTGAATCCGCCGCGCAGGTCCGGGACGTCGATATCGGTGCCCTTGAGCTGCGCCGGTCCGGAGATTACGGCCGAGTGCAGGAAGTTGCGCTGGCCAAAGCGGCACGGCACGCTGCCGAGGCATTCGCGGTGGACCTGGATGTTGGCGCCCATGCGGATCAGTGCATCGGTGAAGCCGAACCGGTTCTCATACACGGTCTCGTGGACGATCGAGACGCCCTCGGCCTGGGTCAGGGCGACGATGAGGGGCTGCTGCCAGTCCGTCATGAAGCCGGGGTGCACGTCCGTTTCGAGCACCAGCGGGTTGAGCTTGCCGCCGCGGTGGTAGAAGCGGATGCCGTCRTCGCCGATGTCCATTCCGCCGCCGACCTTGCGGTAGGTGTTAAGGAAGGTCATCATGTCGCGCTGTGTGGCGCCTTCGACAAAGATGTCGCCGCGGGTGACCAGGGCAGCGGATGCCCAGGAGGCTGACTCGTTGCGGTCCGAGAGGGCCCGGTGGTTGTAGCCGCCCAGGTCCCGGACGCCTTCAATCCGGATGGTGCGGTCAGTCTGGACGCTGATGATCGCGCCCATTTTCTGCAGCACCGCGATGAGGTCCACGATTTCCGGCTCGGTGGCCGCGCCGGAGAGTTCGGTGATGCCCTCGGCGCGCGTGGCGCTCAGCAGGACCTGCTCGGTGGCGCCGACGGACGGGTAGGGCAGGACAATCTTGGCGCCCTTGAGCCCATTGGGCGCGGAGATGTGGATGCCGCCTGGACGCTTTTCCACCACGGCACCGAACTGGCGCAGGACATTGAGGTGGTAGTCGATCGGACGGTCGCCGATCTTGCACCCGCCCAGATCGGGGATGAAGGCCTCACCGATGGCGTGGATCAGTGGCCCGCACAGCAGGATCGGGATGCGCGAATCGCCGGCGTGGGCGTCGATGGCCGTGCTGGAGGCGGTCTTGGCGCCCTTCGGGTCAAGCGTCAGATCGCCGGTCACGGGGTCCTTGTCGACCCTGACGCCGTGGAGCTGAAGCAGGCTCGTGACAACCTCGACGTCCTTAATTTCAGGCACGTTGCGCAACACCGATGGCTCGTTGCCCAGAAGGGCAGCGACCATGGCCTTGGGGACAAGATTCTTGGCCCCGCGAACGGTGACGCGACCAGTTAGCGGGACGCCTCCGCGGATTGTCAGAACACTACTCATATACCGGTTTCCTCACGACTACTCGCCCCCAAATCCTTACAAAGGCTCCAGCTAAGCATAGGAGCATCCGTTACCGATCTGAAATACGGAGCGGTGCAAGATACCCGTCCAGGGCGCGGTGAGCACGGAAAATGGCGTGCAGCCGGGCCGCTGATGTGGCTGAGGGGCTGGACGGGGGCAGGCTGGCTTTCGACTGCTGGGGGCGGACGTGGCATCGAGGCGGGGGCAGCGACGTCGCGGCACCTGATCCCAGCCATTGCGCCAGGCCCGCACCGTTTGCCGGCTCTCGTCTGAGAATGCGCCCCTAGCGAGCCACCATGCCCGCTCTCTGCATACCCACGTCCGCCGCCCAAGGTTTTCCCATGCTGCTCTCCCTAGAGTCTGTTTTGCCATGGGGGAAGTACCGCAAGGAGGCGCAGATGGAACGTTGGGCGGCGCACCGGCAACAGCGCACGAACGGTAGCCATGGAAGTCCACCGGCCAATGCAGCCTTGGAATCTGCTAGAAACCCCACTCCTGCAATTTGCCAAGCAACGCCAAGTGGGATGCGAGCTGCATTCCGGCGGCCGCGGCCTGCGATCCTGAGGGTGCTGCATGCTGAAATTCGCCGCGTGTTCTTACTTCTTGTCGGATCGCTGCTAATCATGGCGTTCGTGGCACTGGTTCTGCACATACCCGCGGGCGCGGCGGGCTCGCATGTGCACAGCGCGGGGCTGCCAGCGACGGCGGCGACCCTGGACAGCTCCACGGACGTGACCGGAACGCACATTCACAACACTGTGCTTCCAGCTGCCGCCTTGGAGGCCGCTCCGGCTCCTCTGCCACGGACCGGATGGACCGCTTCAGCCAGCGACGAGGAAACCATCCGTGTGAACGGCCAGGCCAGCAATGTGCTGGACGGAAGTGCCACCACGATGTGGCACAGCCGGTGGTACCCGGCGCCGGCGGCGGCATTGCCGCACACCATCACGATCGACACCAAGGCGACCCGAAGCATCGGGGGACTCCGCTATATCCCGCGTTCTGACGGCGCGAACGGTCGGGTCGGCAGCTTCGAGATCCGGGTGAGCACCAACGGCACCACCTGGAGTACGCCGGTCGCTCGCGGGACCTGGCCGGACACCAATTCTGAGAAGGAAGTGACCTTCGCTTCGGTCAGCACCCGATACGTCCGGCTGATTGCGACCACAGAGGCCGGCAACCGCGGCCCGTGGAGCAGCGCCGCCGAGATCAACCTGCTCGCCGGACAAACCACGCCTCCAACCGATGTGCTGCCGCGCACCGGCTGGGTGGCCAGCGCCAGCGATGAAGAGGTCACCGGCGCGAACGGCCGAGCCAGCAATGTGCTCGACGGCAGTGCATATACATTCTGGCACAGCAGGTTTTCCCCGGCGCCGGCGGCGCCGCTGCCCCACTCCATCACGATCGACACCAAGGTGACGCGAGGCATCTCGGGTTTCCGCTATCTCCCGCGACCTGACCCACCGAACGGGCGTGTCGGCGGCTTCGAGATCAGGGTGAGCACCAACGGCACCACCTGGAGTACGCCGGTCGCTCGCGGGACCTGGCCGGACACCAATTCGGAGAAGGAAGTGACCTTCGCTTCGGTCAGCACCCGATACGTCCGGCTGATTGCGACCACAGAGGCCGGCAACCGCGGCCCGTGGAGCAGCGCCGCCGAGATCAACCTCCTCGGCCCGTCGCTGGGGTCTTGGGGTCCGACGATCGGCTTCCCGATCGTCCCGGCCGCGGCGGCGCTATTGCCTGGCAACCGGCTGCTGACCTGGTCGGCCTATTCCCCCACCGCCATCGGTGGCAGCAGGGGCTATACCCAGACGTCCATCCTGAACCTCAGCACCGGCGCGGTGACCCAGGCCCAAGTGGCCAACACCGGTCATGACATGTTCTGCCCCGGAACCTCGCTGCTACCGGACGGGAAGATCCTAATCAGCGGCGGCAGCAACAGCTCGAAGACCACCCTGTACAACCCTGCGACGAACGCCTGGACCCCGGGGCCGGACATGAAGATCGCCCGCGGCTACCAGTCCAACGTGACCACATCCACCGGTGAGGTATTCACCATCGGTGGGTCGTTTTCGGGCGGTATCGGCAACAAGAACGGTGAGGTGTGGTCCGCCGCCGGCGGCTGGCGAACGCTGACGAATGTGCTGGCCGACAACATCCTGACCGCCGATCCCCGTGGCGCCTACCGTTCCGACAATCACTCCTGGCTGTTTGCCGCCCCCGGTGGCCGGGTGTTCCACGCGGGGCCGAGCCGCCAGATGAACTGGATCTCCACCACCGGCAATGGAAGCATCACCTCCGCCGGGCCGCGCTCCGATAGCCCGGACGCGATGAACGGCGACGCCGTGATGTACGACGTCGGAAAGATTCTGACCGTGGGCGGGTCGACCGCCTACGAGAAAACCCCGGCTACGGCGCGGGCGTACACTATCGACATCAATAATGGGGTCAAAGCGGCCCGGACCGCAGACATGGCCGTCACCCGGTCGTTCGCGAATGGCGTCGCGCTGCCCGATGGCCAGGTGTTCGTGGTCGGCGGTCAGGCCACCCCCGTTGTGTTCACCGACACCGCCGCCAGGATGGCTCCAGAAATCTGGAGCCCGGCGACCGGAAAGTGGACCACGCTGGCCCCGATGGCCGTCCCCCGCACGTATCACAGTGTCGCACTGCTCCTCCCTGATGGCCGGGTTTTCGTCGGCGGTGGCGGGCTGTGCGGCAGCTGCACGATCAACCATCTGGACGGAGAGATTTTCACGCCGCCCTACCTGCTGAACGCAGATGGCAGTGCGCGCACCCGGCCGAAGATTTTGACCGCACCGGCCACCGCCGCAGCCGGCAGCACGATTGCTGTGACCACCGGAGCGCCGGTCACCAAGTTTTCCCTGATGCGGATGAGCACGGTGACGCATACGGTGAACACCGACCAGCGGCGGATTCCGGTGACCGCAACTGCGGTGTCGGGCAACACCGCTTCGCTGAAGTTGCCGGCGGATCGCGGCGTGCTGGTCCCGGGCACGTATATGCTCTTCGCATTGGACGGCAACGGGGTTCCCAGCATCGCCTCGACCATCTTGATCAGCTGATGACGCCGCACGTCAGCATCAATCAGCCGGCCAACGTCGTTGCGGGTACTACTTCAGATCCTCATTGCTTGCTTCCATTGCGCTATCACTTGGAGTCCTCTCGGGGGCGGGCAGAGTCATATGGTCGCAGCAACGCTCTCATCGATGGAGCGTTAGATGGCCAGAGTGTTTTCCCTGGATGCGCGCACTGAGTTCTTCGATTCGGTATGCGCAAGGATGTCGGTCCTGGGTGCCGCCCGGCGTGTCGGTGCGTCGGGCGGCACCGGGACGAATTGGTGGGCCGAGTCTGGTCAGATGACGATAGTTATGGGTCCCGGCGGCGGTCTCGCGGATCCGGTTCCCGCCCCGGAAGGGCCGGGAGGGCGGGCCTTGAGCGCGGAGGAGCGGGGCATGATCCAGATGGGCCGGCGGAGCGGGCTCAGTTATGCCGGGATTGCCAGGGCGATCGGCCGCAACAAGTCCGTGGTCTGGCGTGAGGTGAACCGCAACACGGGCCCGGACAGGGAGTATTACGCCTCGGTGGCCCATGCGAAGGCCCATCAGGCCCGGCGCCGGCCCAAGCCGTTGAAACTCGCCCTGAACGAGCCGCTCTGCGGGCTGATCGGGGTGTGGATGGATGACGGGTGGAGCCCGAAACTGATCTCCTCGATGTTGGCGTTTCACTTCGGCGGTGATCAGACTATGCAGGTGAGCCACGAGACGATCTACTAGGCGCTATACGTTCAGACCCGCGGAAGTCTGCGGGCGGACCTGGCGGAAAAGCTCAGCCTGAAACGGAAAAAACGCGTTCCCCACACCGCGGACCGGCACCAGAACAGCCCCTATAAGGAAGCGTTCAAGATCAGTGAGCGCCCCGCCGAGGCCCAGGACCGGGCGGTCCCCGGGCACTGGGAGGGGGACCTCATCATCGGCTCCGACGGGACAGCGATCGGCGCCCTGGTCGAACGCTCGACCCGGTTCACGATCCTCCTCCACCTCCCCGGGAACCACACCGCCGACACCGTTGCGGCCGCGATGATCCGGGAGATGGGCCAGCTCCCGGACCACCTGCGACGGTCGATCACCTGGGACCGGGGCTCGGAACTCGCGGAGTATGCCCGGATCCAGACCGTCCTGGACACCACGCTCTACTTCTGCGACCCGCACTCACCCTGGCAGCGCGGGTCCAACGAGAACACCAACCGCCTCCTCAGGTTCTGGTTCGAGAAAGGCTCAGACCTCTCCGTCCACACCCCCGAGGACCTCCGTCTGGTCGCCGCGAAACTCAACCGCCGCCCCCGGCCCACCCTCAACCTCGAAACCCCAGCCAGCCGGCTGAACCAGCTGCTGCACGCAGCCTGAACCCCGGCGTTGCTCCCACCAGTTGACTTTGCCGGCCCGAGAGCCACGACAAAGCCTAGCGCAATGGGTGTAGGCGCGAACATGAGCCCGCACAAAGACGAGTGCCGCCGTCGAGTCTTGAAGACTCGACGGCGGCACGTCATCACTTGGCGGTTGCCCGAGACCCTGCCGTCCTGGGCTCCAGGTTGGAGCCCAGATCTGGAGCCTCAGGACAACCGGGCAGGCAGCGTCTTGGGCTTGAAGGAAGGCCGGGTCGCCTCGTACGCGGTGATATCGGATTCGTGCTTGAGGGTCAGCCCAATGTCGTCCAGGCCTTCCAGCAGGCGCCACCGTGTGTAGTCGTCAATCTCGAACGGCGCCACAATGTTGCCGCACTGCACGGTCTTGGACACGAGATCCACCGTAACTTCGGTGCCAGGGGCGTTCTCGAGTTCTTTCCAGATGAGCTCGATGTCGTCCTGGGCAAGCTCGGCGGCGAGCAGGCCCTGCTTGCCCGAGTTGCCCCGGAAGATATCGGCAAAGCGGGAGGACAGGACCGTCTGGAAGCCGTAGTCCTTCAACGCCCACACGGCATGCTCGCGGGACGAGCCCGTGCCGAAGTCGGGGCCGGCCACCAGAACGGATCCTGCGCTGAACGGCGCCTGGTTCAGGATGAAGGACGGGTCTTTGCGCCACGCGGCGAAGAGCGCGTCCTCAAAACCCGTCCGGGTGATGCGCTTGAGGTACACCGCGGGGATGATCTGGTCCGTGTCGACGTTGCTCTGGCGCAGCGGGACACCGATTCCGGTGTGGGTGGTGAACTTTTCCATGGCGGATCCTTGGGGACTGTATGGATGGGGGCTGTATGGATCGGGCTGTGCGGATGGGGGCTATGTGAATAGAGCCTGTGGGTCCGGGCTTCAGATCCGGGCAGGAACTACGCGGCGTCGACTCGGACCGCCGCGGACTCCGGAGCAGGGTCCAGATCCGACGGCGAGCTCAGCGTGCCGCGGACCGCCGTGGCCGCCGCGACTACCGGCGAGACAAGGTGGGTGCGGCCGCCCTTGCCCTGGCGCCCCTCGAAGTTGCGGTTGGACGTTGAGGCGCAGCGCTCCCCCACCTCCAGCTGGTCCGGGTTCATGCCCAGGCACATGGAGCAGCCGGCAAAGCGCCACTCGGCACCGAAGTCCTTGAAGACCTTGTCCAGGCCCTCGGCTTCGGCCTCGAGCCGAACGCGGGCGGAGCCTGGCACCACCAGCATGCGCACCGCGGGATCCTTGGTGCGGCCCCGGATGATGTCAGCGGCGGCCCGGAGATCCTCCATCCGGGAGTTGGTGCAGGAGCCCAGGAACACCGTGTCCACCCGGATGTCCTTCATAGGCGTGCCGGCCTCAAGCCCCATGTACTGCAGGGCGCGTTCGGCGGCGGCCTTGGCGTTTTCATCGCCGAAGTCATCCGGCGACGGAACCTTGGCGGACAGCGACACGCCCTGGCCCGGGTTGGTTCCCCACGTCACGAACGGCTCCAGGGTGTCGGCGTCGAGGTCCACCTCGACGTCAAACGCCGCGCCGTCGTCGGTGCTCAGCGTGTTCCAGTATTCGACGGCGGCATCCCAGTCGGCGCCCTGGGGCGCATGCGGGCGCCCGTACATGTAGTCGTAGGTGGTCTGGTCCGGAGCCACCAGCCCGGCGCGCGCGCCGGCCTCGATGGACATGTTGCAGATGGTCATCCGGGCTTCCATGGACAGCGCACGGATGGCGGAGCCACGGTACTCCAGCACGTAGCCCTGTCCGCCGCCGGTGCCGATCTTGGCGATGACGGCCAGGATGATGTCCTTGGCGCTCACGCCGGGGCGCAGCGTGCCCTCGACATTGATGGCCATGGTCTTGAACGGCTTCAGGGACAGCGTCTGGGTGGCCATGACGTGCTCCACCTCGGAGGTGCCGATGCCCATGGCCAGCGCTCCGAAGGCGCCGTGGGTTGACGTGTGCGAGTCGCCGCAGACTACGGTCATGCCGGGCTGCGTGAGGCCCAACTGCGGGCCCACCACGTGCACGATTCCCTGCTCGGCGTCGCCGAGGGAGTGCAGGCGGACGCCGAACTCCTGGCAGTTGTTGCGCAGGGTCTGGATCTGGGTGCGGCTGGTGAGATCGGCAATTGGCTTGTCGATGTCCAGCGTGGGAGTGTTGTGGTCCTCGGTGGCGATGGTGAGGTCCGGCCGGCGCAGCTTGCGGCCAGCGAGGCGCAGGCCTTCAAATGCCTGCGGCGACGTCACCTCGTGCACCAGATGGAGGTCGATGAAAAGGAGGTCCGGCTGGGCGTTGGCTCCTTCGCCGTCCCCCTTGCGCACTACGTGCGCGTCCCAGACTTTCTCGGCCAGTGTCTTTGCCACGGCCTGCTCCCTTCACTGCGGTAAGTATTGGCGTTCCTACGGACTACTGCCTCCACTGAACCAGCACAGCCAAGTAATACGCCAGCGCGTTGACTTGCATCTCAGATAATGAGACGTCAATATCATTACATGGACAATTCTAGTGGAGTCGGTGTCATCGATAAAGCGGCCCATGTGCTTGACGCACTTGAGGCCGGCCCCACCACCCTGGCGCAGCTGGTGGCGGCTACGGGACTGGCCCGGCCCACCGTGCACCGGTTGGCCCTCGCCCTGGTGCACCACAGGCTTGTGAGCCGCGATATCCAGGGCCGTTTCGTGCTCGGGAACCGCCTGGTGGAGCTGGCCTCCGCAGCCGGCGAGGACCGCCTCATCGCCTCCGCCGGCCCCGTGCTCATGCAGCTGCGCGATGCCACCGGCGAAAGCGCCCAGATCTTCCGCCGCCAGGGCGACTGGCGCGTCTGCGTGGCCTCCGCCGAACGCCCCATTGGCCTGCGCGATACGATCCCCGTTGGCACCCAACTGTCGATGAAGGCCGGCTCCGCCGCCCAGGTGCTGCTGGCGTGGGAGGACCACGACCGTCTCCTGGAAGGCCTCCAGTCCGCCCGCTTCACCCCCACGGTCCTGGCGGGAGTACGACGCCGGGGCTGGGGCCAGAGTCTGGGCGAACGCGAGCCGGGGGTCGCCAGCGTTTCGGCACCGGTCCGCGGGCCGTCCGGCCGCGTGATTGCCGCAGTGTCCATCTCCGGCCCGATCGAGCGCCTGACCCGCCAGCCGGGGCGGCTGCACGCCGAAGTGGTCTGCAACGCCGGCCGTGTCCTGACTGAGGCGCTGCGCAAGACCAACGATTAAGTATGCTGTGCCCATGAACAGCTATGCGGTGTTCCTGCGGGGCATCAACGTGGGCGGCATCAATATCAAGATGGCCGATCTCAAGAGCGCACTGAATTCGCGGCCGTTTTCAGATGTAAAGACCCTGCTGGCAAGCGGCAACGTGGTGCTGGCCAGCGAGCTGGATCCGGGTGGAGTCAAGCAGGAGTTCGAGGCGTGCCTGAGGGAATCCTTCGGCTACGACGCCTGGGTGGTGGTGCTGACCGCGGCCCGCGTGGCAGCCCTGGTGGAGGCCTGCCCCTATCCGCCCGACGACGCGTCCACCCATACGTACCTGACGCTCGCCTCTGAGGAGGCTGTGCTCTCGGAACTCTTTGAGTCAGGCAGCGGCCTGGACGGGGCCCAGATCACCCGGCTGGGCCCGGAGGCCCTGGCGTGGCTAGCGCCCGCCGGCGGAACCCTCGACAGCCCTTTCAGCAAGCTTTCCTCGAAGGCCAAATACAAGGCTGCCACCACCACCCGCAACCTCCGCACCATGATCAAGGTCCGCGACGCCGCAGCCGGGCTTTAGCGCGGCGGCCAGCGGGCGAGCCGCACAGGCGGCACACTAGCGCCCCGCAGCGGCCTTCAGAGCGGCGGTGAACTTCGCCAGGCGGCTGACCTCACGTTCCACGGGCGCCACCACGAGTCGCTCCGCGACATCGGCGACGGCGGCTTTCAGCCGCTTCCTTGCCACGGCACTCCGTGACGCCGCCGCGGCACCGACAATAAACCGCGCCGCAATTGCCAGGACGATGCCCAGCAGCACTCCCCCGGCGATCATCACGGTCGGAACCGGCCACCCCTGGACCCGCGGGACCTCGGGCACCGGCAGCTGCAAGTAGCCCAGCGCGGCCAGGACTCCGAGCCAAGCGAACCCGGCCAGCGCCGTCACCAGGGCGAGCCACTGAACCGTGTTGAACACGCCCCACCACCAGGACTTCCTGCCCGCGGACAGGTCCGTGGAGACAATCGCCTGGTCCACAGCGTCCGGCAGCCGGTCACTTCCTTCACGGGCAGCGCCGCGGATGGCCGCCCGCCACGGCCCGGGGGCACCAGCGGACGCCGCCTCGGCGAATTCCCGGACGGCGGCATCGGTCCGCGCCCGCTCCGGCGCCCCTGCGGGAGGAAGCGAGGTCCGGTTCAGCTCAGGCTTGGCTCCCTCGCGGCGCAGGTTCAGTCGCCGCAGCGGATCCGGCCGAAATCTGGCCAGCCAGCGGGTCACGGGCCAGCCCGTACGCCGGGTGGCCTCCAACCGGTAGGACCGCGCGACGGCGTCGACCACCAGCGGCACATTGGCGGCGACGGCCAACTCCCCGGCCAGCCGTGCCTTGGACGCGCTCGTCGCTCCGGCCGCCATCCCGCCACCTGCCGCTTTCGGGTCGCCGGCGGATAATCCTGACGCCTCTGCAAGCCGGGCGGCGGCCTGCGTAACATCTGCCGCGAGTCGCTGTGACATTGCCTGCCGCTGCACCGCTGCCTGGCGGATGACGGCCCGGACCTTGTCTACCCCTGTCCCAAGCACCGCGGAAGCTGCGTGGACCTGAATCTTGCCCAGCCCGTCGCGCGCCAGGATGTCTTTGAGGGATTCCAGGACCGGCCGGACCTCGTGTTCCGGGAGCCTGTCGATCTGGTTGAGCACAACGATCGTTACGGCTCCGTGCGAGGACAGCGGTGCCAGGAAGTCGTCGTGCACGGCGGCGTCGGCGTACTTCTGCGGATCGAGGACCCAGACGAGGACGTCCACGAGCCCCACCATCCGCTGCACGATCTCCCGGTTGGCCGCCCTCGTCGAGTCAAAGTCGGGCAGGTCCAGCAGGATCAGCCCGGTGCCGTCGTCGGCGAACCCTTGAACCGGGCCCGCGGCATGGCGCTTCCGTACCTCCAGCCAATCCAGCAGCGCCTCGCTGCCCTGGACGCCCCAGATGCCCGCCAGCGGCTCGGTGGTGGTCGGTCGGCGCACGGCCGCCGTCGCGATCTCCTCCCCGCTGACGGCGTTGAAGAGCGATGACTTGCCGCTGCCGGTGGCACCAAAAAACCCCACCACGGTGTGGTCTCCGGACAGCGCCCGCCGCGAACTCGCGCGGTCCAGCACCTGCAACACCGGGTCCAGAGCCTCCTGCGGGAGAGCTCCGGACGCGAGCTCCCTGGCGCTGTTGAGCGCCGCAAGCCTGCGATCGAGCTGGGATGTCTCGCGGGCGGCGCCAAGACGGCTCATGCCGTGGCCGCCAGCCGGCGCAGTGCCGCCGCACGCCCGGCAATGGCTAAGGGCTGCACGCCGCCGTCGACGTCCAGCCGGGTCAAGAACCGCCGGCACTCCGCCGCCAGCAGGCTCTGGCAACGCAGATGCAGGTCTTCGCGCGCGGTCCGGGCAAGCCGGCGGACGGCATCCTCCCCGAACACTGCCTCCAGGAGGCGCTGGCCCACGACGGCGGTGCCGCCGGCGACGCCGATTTCGAGCCCGGTCAGGCCCGCGGTCATGGAGAACACCACGATCATGAGCGCCGCGCCGAGGCCGTTGATGCCGAAGGACAACCAGCGGGCCTGGGTGCGCTTGCCTTGGCCTTCGGTGCGGATGAGTTCCATCAGGCTTCCCTGCCAGGCGCGGATCTCGGCCGCCACAGCGTCCGCGAAGCCCTCGGATGCACCCGAGGGATCGTCGGTGCCCAGCAACTGCCTGCCCGCGGGATCCGAACGCCAGCGCTGGTCGGTGTGCTCCGCGGCCTTGGCGGCTTGATCGACGATGACGGCCTGCAGTCCTGTTTCGATCGCGGTTTCCACCCTGACCGCAGGCTCCGGTTCGCCCCGGAAGAACGCGCCCACACGGTCCCGGAAGCGTCCAATGTTCTGTTCCATGGCGCGGAAGAACTCCCCTGTCCCGACGAAGTCCTGCCACCGCGCCAACACTTCGCCGCGCAACAGCGCGCCATCGCGGGTGGCTTCGAGGATCCTGGCCACGGCGTCGTCATACGCATTGCGGGCGTCGGCTACGAGAACATCGGCTGCGTGCTGCTGTTCGGACAGCGCCCGCTCCGCCGCTTCGACGCGGTGGGCGAGTGCGACGAGGGTGCCGTTGACGGTGCGCCGGGCAATCTCCGCCCGACCGGCGGCGTTCCCTGCCAGCTTGCCGAGCCAAACACGCAGCGGCTCCACGGCCGCCGCAGGAAGCATCCCTGCGGCATCCAATGACAGCTCCGGCACCACGAACATCCGGGCTGCACCGAGGCCTTCCCGGCTGAGCATCGCCTGCAGATCCGCGCTGATTTCCGCCTCCGCCGCGGGCGGCACCCGGTCCAGCACCACGGCCACCATGATGTCGCGGGAGGCCGCATCCAGGAGCAGGCGCCAGGGCACGGCGTCGGCGTAGCGGTTGGCAGTGGTGACAAACACCCAGAGATCGGCGGCGGCGAGCAACTGCCCGGCCAGCTGACGGTTGTTCTCGGAAATGGAGTCGACGTCGGGCGCGTCAACGAGGGCGATTCCGGGCGGGACCGCGGCGTCGGCGACCAGGACGAGCGACGTCACCGGGCCGGAGTGCGGAACGGGATCGGCGGGGGTCAAGGGCTGACTGCCGGTGTAGGTACCCCGGATGCGGCCCAGGGCCGGCAACACCCGCTGGCCCTCAAACCAGGCGCCGTCCCCGGGATGGTGCAGCAGGATGGGCTGGCGTGTGGTGGGGCGGATCGCGCCGGCCCGCGTGACGGGGTGGCCTACCAGCGCGTTGACCAGGGTGGACTTCCCGGCCCCTGTAGAACCGCCCACCACAGCCAGCAGGGGCGCGTCGAGGCTGCGGTACCGGGGCAGGATGTAGTCATCGAGCTGAGCCACTGCCTTCCGCAGCTCCTGGCGCATTTGGTCCGCCCCGGGCAGAGCGAGCGGCAGCCGGATTGTCGCAAGGTCCTGCCGCACTGCGTCAAGGAGCGCGACGCCGGATGCGGCCTCGGGGACGGTTTCATGGGAGCTCACAGCATCATCATGCCAGTTCAGCACGTGGTGTCTGTGGGGGGCACTGCTGACGGGGAACCACTGAGCGATGCGCAACGCGAAATGGGTAACGGGGATCCGAGGGCCAGGGAAAAGCAAAACGGCCCCGGGCAGATGCCCGGGACCGTTTCCGTGGTGACCCCAGCGGGATTCGAACCCGCGTTACCGCCGTGAGAGGGCAGCGTACTAGGCCGCTATACGATGGGGCCGCGTACTTCCTGAACAGCACTTCTGCCATTCAAGCCAAATGATTGTTTCATACATTTGGCCAAGGTTTCAAATCGGACCAGCCGATTCATAACCTCCGAAATTCAGCGGAAACCCGCAGATTTTCGAAGCTGGGATACCAGGACTCGAACCTAGAATGACGGTACCAGAAACCGTAGTGTTGCCAATTACACCATATCCCAATGGCACATTCGGTCCGGATGTTTAGGCCTAAACCCTCGCTCCCGGCGCCTCAGCACGAGTAATTACTTTACCCGAGAGTTATCACTTCCACAAATCGGCCGTCCCGACGCGTGCCGTACGCCCGCGAAGGTTCCGCATCCCCGGCCGTCTGAACGGCGCAGCCCCGGAAATCGCCGTCAATCCGGCTTGTATCTCTTAAGTACCCCCTGTTGAGGTGGGTGGTCGTCGTTTACGGTGGCCTTGGGAGGGGCCGGGGTGGTTCCGGTTTTCGGCTGGGCGTCATGGCCCGTGAAAGAGATCGTCGCCCCCGGCCTGTCTTCCAAGCAGACCCGATTGAGGGAATTGGTGGCCGGAGGAGAACGGTGCGCAGCACCGGTTTTCGTCCGGGCAGGCACCGGATGACTCACAAGCGCGGGAGCTGTATCCAACGCTTCCTCAGCAGTTGCGGGCGTGTGAGGGAGGTCGCCGCGGGCGCTCGAGTTAGCGCATGACGGTTCTCCTAAGGTGGGATGCCCGGCCTGGTGACTCGGCTGGTGGACCGGCAACGACGGGTTGTCCCATCGCACGTATTCGATGCGAGGAGGAGAACCATCATGCAGGATCAGGATAAGCCCGCCGGGCTCGTGCGGGCAGTGGCAGGTATCGACGCGGCCATCACGGCACGGCACCATATCGCGGTGCGGGAATTTTTTGATGACGGAACAGAGCATCTGAGCCGTTTCACGGTTGACCCGACACTGGCCGGGCCGGAGAGACTCTCGCAGCGGCTGGCCGCAGTTCCGGCACCGGTGACCGCTGTCGTGGAACCAACCTCGATGACCTGGCTGGCGCTGGCCCTCGCTGTCGAACGGGCCGGCGGTCAGATGGAGATGATCGGTGCCCGGCACTCCTCACGGCTGCGCGGGGCCATCATGGGCAAGAACAAATCCGACGTCATCGACTCCGAAGTGCTCACCCACGTCGGGGAGATCTTCGACCCGCCACCCCTGGTTTTGGCATCTCCGGGACAGCTGGCGCTGCGGCGGGCCGTGGTCCGCCGGGCCGGGGCCGTCATTGACGGCAACCGGTACTGGCGGCGGCTGTTGTCCCTGGCCCGGTGGGCCTTCCCCGAGGTATGGTCAGCGTTCGCCGGATCCGAATCAACAGCCCTCGCCGTGCTGGGCCGCTGGCCCCACCTTCGCTCCCTGGCCTCGGCGCGCTCGGCGACCCTGACGGCTGTGGTCGCCGAGCACACCCGAGATGTCGCCGACACACCCGCCCGCGCCACAGCGATCAAGACCGCGGCCCGGGGGTGGGCGGATTTCTGGGACGGTCACCTGGACCTGGACGCGCTGGCCGTGGATGTCAGCAAGCACCTGGCTGATCTGCAGGAGTCCCGGGCCAGGGTGGAGCGCTTCAGCTCCCATGCACGCCAGTGGTGGGAGCGTCTCTACGGCGATGACCCGCTGGTCCTTTCCCTGCCCGGCGTGGGCCCGGCAACCGGTCCCTGCATCCGCGCCTACTTCGGTGACGGATCCGGGTTCGACAGCGCCAAGAAAGCAGCGAACTATGTCGGGATCACCCCTTCAAACTGGTCGTCCGGGACGATAAACCAGTCCCGCCGGGCCATCAGCAAGGAAGGACCCGCTCCGCTGCGCCTTGCGTTCTACCAGGCCGGCAGCGTCGCCCGGACCATGGATCCGCAACTGGCCGCGTTCTATTACCGGCTCATGACCGAACACGGCCACTGCCACACCCAGGCCACCATCGCGGTGGCCAGGAAACTGGCCGAAAGAACCTGGAAAACCCTCACCACCGGGCAGATGTATGAGCTGCGCGACCTCGCGGGGCAGCCGGTCACCAAACGGGCCGCGAAAGAACTCATCGCCTCCCATTACACCGTCACGCCCAGGCAACGCACCCAGTCGCGGTCCCACACGATCGAAGCGAAACGGGCACGCCTGACACGGTAACTATCGCGACCACCGATACCGCTTGGCGACCCGACCCAGAGGCCACTGGCGCTCTTCCGCCCACCACCAGCCGCGGGGGCGTCAACGGGGCCGGCGAAAGTCCGTCCCGGACGTACAGCACCATCCGTCACCGGCCGAACACGGGTGACGGTGCACTCAGTCTGCCTGCCATCCAGAGCCCAAAAAAGGCTTGACAAGCGTTAGGGAATCTCTCCGTGGTTCGTGGGGAAATGATTCCGTGTCGTAGCTAAAAAAGGGGCCCGTGGCCCTGCTGGGATGAGTGTGTCTAGCATTCAGCCAGGAACAGGACCACGAGCCTTGACTGAGCCTACCGTTGTGGCGTTCGACGCTGCCACCAGCATCTTCAACCTGCCCGACTACCGCGTCATCTCCGCCACCGTGCTGGCTGATGGCCGGCGCCAGATCATCGTTGAAACAGACCAGCCACCGGGCTGCCCGAGCTGCGGTGTCGTCGCGACGCGGCGGAAGGAACGGCGCTTCCAGCGGATCCGGGACATCCCTGTCGCCGGCGCCGTAGAGGTGCTCTGGTCCAAGTACCGCTGGCATTGCGAGGAACGGGCCTGCCCGCGGCTCTCGTTCTTTGAATCCACCGCCCAGGTCCCGCGCCGTGCCCGTTCCACCGGACGGCTCCGGGAGCACGTCGTTGACGCGGTCATCAGTTCCGGCCGGGCCGTGTCCGAGACCGCCGCGGCGTTCGCGGTGTCCTGGTGGATGGTCCGTGCCGCGCTGACCGAAGCCTGTCTTCTCACCCTGCCGGACGTGGATGAGCTCAGGCCGCGGATGCTGGGCATCGATGAACACCGGTTCCGGTCGGTGCGGTATTTCCGGGACCCTGAGGCCAGATCGTGGGTCCGGCACGAGCCGTGGATGACGACCATCGTGGATCTGGACACCGGCCAGATCCTGGGCGTGGTCGACGGCCGGGACCACAGTGGCGTCGGGGACTGGCTCTTCGCCCGGCCGCTTCAGTGGCGGCTGGGCGTGCAGGTCGTCGCGATCGACCCGTCGGCGGCGTTCCGGAAAGCGTTGCGGATGTGGCTTCCCCGCACCGCTGTCGCGGTCGATCATTTCCACCTGGTCTCTCTGGCCAACCAGGCCATGACTGAGGCACGGCAGAACCTGTCCCAGCAGGTGAAAGGACGCCGCGGCCGTGGCGTCGACAAGGCATGGGCGCACCGGATGCTGCTCCTGCGGGCCGGCGACAAGCTCTCCGATACTGCAGCCCACCGGCTGGCTGAGGTCTTCGCCGCCGACGACCCGACYGGCAAACTGCAAGCCGTGTGGAAGGTCAAGGAGCAGCTGCGGGCGCTGCTGCGCACCGACTCTCTGGCCGACGCCGCCGTGGCGAAAGAGGAACTCAAGATCCTGGTTGAAGCAGCCGGACGGCCGGAGACCAACAAGCTCTACCGCACGGTCTGCCGGTGGTGGAACGAGATCGAAGTCCTCATCGTCACCGGCGCAACCACCGGCAAGGTCGAGGCAAACAACACCGGCATCAAGCACATCAAACGAACCGCCCGCGGCTACCGGAACCCCGGCAATTACAAATCGGATTTTCTCATGAGAAGTGCCGTCCGGACGGCGGCATGACACTCATCCGGGAATCCCCTTCCCCATGAACCGCGAAGAGCCTGCAGCGTCGCGGCAGCCGCACCGGCCAACGGCGGGTCAGCCCTGCCGCCGGCCTATCAGCCCTATCTGGCGACCTAGGATATCCCGGCCGACGTCTTGGAAACGGTCGTGTAGCCCGCCTTGGACCCCGTAACCGTTACCGTGATCGTGCGGCCCGCATCACTGGTGCGGGACTTGTAGGTGGCGGCGGTGGCCCCGACAATCGCGATGTGCGAACGGTACCACTGATATTTCAGCGTGACAGTTCCAGGACCCCACACGCCCGTCACGGCAGTGAGTGTGGACCCCACCTTCACCGTGCCCTGAATCGAGGGCACCGAAGTGGTCAGGGTGCCTTTAGAGACTTGGCTTGTGGCGGACGAAGTCTTCGTAGCAGACGTGTAGCCCGCCTGGGTGCCGGTGACCTTCACTGTGATCGTATGGACCACATCACCCGCACCCGGCTTATAGGTGGCACCGGTGGCTCCAACAATCGCAGTCTCTGACCGGTACCACTGATACGTCAGCATGACAGTTCCCGGACCCCACACTCCCGTCACGGCAGTGAGCGTTGACCCCACCTTCGCGGTGCCCTGAATCAAGGGCAGATTTGTGGTCAGGGTGCCCTTGGCGATCTGGCTGGTGCCGGCCGATGTCTTCGAATCAGACGCGTAGCCCGTCTGGGAACCGGTGACCTTTACGGTGATAGTCCGGCCCGCATCACTCGCACCGGGCTTGTAAGTGGCACCGGTGGCTCCCACGATCGCGACCTCCGACCTGTACCACTGATACGCCAGCGTGACAGTTCCAGGACCCCAGACGCCGGGAACGGCCGTGAGTGTGGACCCAACCTTTGCGGTGCCCTGAATCGAGGGCACCGAAGTAGTGAGGGAGCCGTTGGAGATCTGGCTTGTGCCGGCCGAGATCTTCGAAACCGACGTGTAGCCCGCCTGCGAGCCGGTGACCTTCACCGTGATCGTCCGGCCGGCGTCGGCGGGGCCGAGCGCGTAAGTGGAGCCCGTGGCGCCCGTTACCGCGATCTGCGAGCGGTACCACTGATAGGCCAACGTGACCGTTCCGGGACCCCAAGCGCCGGGAACGGCCGTGAGCGTAAACCCCACCTTCGTGGTGCCCTGAATCGAGGGATCCGCGGGGCTGAGGGTGCCGCTGGCGATCGGGCTGGTGCCGGCCGACGTCTTCGACACCGGCGTGTAGCCCGCCTGGGCGCCCGTAACCCTTAAAGTAATCGTAAGACCCAGATCAGCAGCTCCGGGAGTGTAAGTTGCACCGGTGGCACCTGCAATCGCGATCTGCGACCGGTACCACTGATACGTCAGCGCTACCGTTCCGGGACCCCAGGCGCCGGGAACTGCAGTGAGCGTGGACCCCACCTTCGCAGTGCCCTGAATCGACGGATTCCCGGGGTTAAGGATGCCGTTGGCGATCAGGCTGGTGCCGGCTGACATCTTCGACGCAGTCGTATAGCCCGCCTGGGAGCCAGTAACTTTCACCGTGATCGTTCGGCCTGCATCACTGCCAGCAGGAGTGTAGGTGGCGCCGGTGGCACCCGGAATCGCGACCTGCGAGCGGTACCACTGATACGTCAGCGCGACATTGCCAGGACCCCAGGCACCGGGTACCGCAGTGAGCTTGGAGCCGACCTGCGCGGTGCCCTCAATGACGGGCACCGCGGAGGTAAGCGTGCCGTTGGCGACCGCGCCCGTGCCGTCCGAAGTCCTCGAAACGGACGTGTAGCCCGCCTTGGAGCCGGTAACCGTCACCGTGATCGTTCCACCCAGGTCAGCGACGCCGGGAGTATAGGCGGCGTCGGTGGCGCCGCTGATTGCGACGTCCGAGCGGTACCACTGATACGTCAGCGCGACATCCTCAGGTCCCCAAACCCCCGGCACCRCGGTCAGCGTGGACCCCACCTTCGACGTCCCGCTGATCGTAACCTTCCCGGCGCTGACTGGGATCACGGTAATGTGCGCGGCCTGCCAGAAAGCGGAAAGGTAGGTCTCCCCCAAGTAATCTGCCCCGATCCTGGAGAAGTGGGTCGTGTCGTTTGCATACACTCCCCCGGTCATGGAGGCGGCGAATCCGGTGAAGGGAACGCGTGCGGGAGTCTCCTGGTGGCTTGTGTCCACGTTGATCCGGCCCGGCATGGCCGCGATCCCCTCCGGTGACATGCGGCCGACCACAAAGGGAAGTTCGGGCGCCCCCAGGGATGTCCGGAAGAAGGCAATCAGCTGATCCAGCTTCACGCTGTATCCGGCCGTGGACATCGCTGAGTTATTTTCGCCCTGGTGCCAAAGAACGCCTTTGAGCTCCGCGACGTAGCCGGCAGCTTTCGCTGCCGCGATGCCCTCGAGAGTCTGATTGACCGCCAAGGTGGGGAGGTCGAGCTCCGGAGCAGAGGCTGCACCCACAGTCCACGTAAGCGAGTCTAGGGCAAATGTGAACCCGGTTTGGCCGTGCGCGGCGGGAATGATGAGCACGCCCACATCGTCGGGCTGGGTTTTCAGGTAGTTCCGAGCCATGGCTGTGGCGGGCGAGAGTCCGGAAGCAGTGTCGTGCATGTCCAAGGGAACCGTAGCCGCCCGCAATGAGCGGTCCTTTGCACCGTATTGGAAGATCCTCGGGTCTTGCGCATCCGCGGGGCCGCCGATTGGCAGCCCCCGGCCGGACATATTCGACTGTCCTGCTGCCAGGAAGACGTGCAGGACTTTGACGGACGCCCGTGCTTGCACCGGCGCCACGCCAGCCAGCATCAGTCCGACAACCGCCAAGCCGATTACAAGACCTCGAAAGTGTTTGGCCATACCGCTGTACACGGATCCCCTATCCGTTGCCGGGCGCGAGCCGCCCTTGCCACTATTTGTCTAAAACCCTATTTAAAGCCAAACGAAATATTACAGTGCCTTGAGAAACCTGACTGACACTAAGACGCCCCCAACAGGCTACGCCAGCAGTTCCAGCAGGGAGCCGACCTCGCGCCCCACGAAGCCCGGGGCCGGTTCCCCGCCGCGGTTCAGCCAGACACCGATGAGGCCGGCCGCCGTCGAGCCTTCCGCGTCAAGGAGCCGGTTGTCCCCGACGTACAGCGTTTGGCCGGGGCCTGTACCGATCCGCCGGACCCCCTCGAGGTAGATGGCCGGGTCCGGTTTTGCGACGCCGACGGTATCGGTGCCCACCAGAACGGCGATCCGTTCCAGCCCGGCCGCGTCCAGCTTCACGCGCTGGTAGTCGTGGACGTTGTTGCTCACGGCCCCGTAGGGTATGCCGGCGGCGTCCAGGGCGTCCAGCAGCGGACCGACGTCGTCGAACGCCCGGATGTAGCCGTGTTGGCGGCTCGCGTAGGAACTCACCCAGTGGTGGGCCTGTTCGCCGTCCGCAAGTTCGACGCCGAAGTACCCCAGCGCCGCCCGGCCGCGGAGCAGCCGCTGCTCATTGAACGTCAGTTCGCCGGCCAGGTAGCGGTCGTAGAAGTGCGTGGTCTCGTGGGTGAAGATCCGCCCGAACCTCTCCCACCCGGCCTCGTCCAGGCCGGGCAGGAGGTGCTCGCTGACGTCGCGGAGGGCAGTCGTCATGGCGAACTCGAGGTCCACCAGGGTGTCATCGATGTCGAACAGAACCCCGTGGACCACGCCGCCGCCCAGGCCCGCTGCCAGCACGTCAGCCGCGGAAGGCGCGGAGGCGGGCCAGGGACGAATCCTTGCCCAGGATGACCATGGATTCGAACAGCGGCGGGGAGATCCGCCGGCCCGAGACGGCCGTGCGGACCGGGCCGAAGGCCAGACGGGGCTTGACGCCGAGGCCTTCGACGAGGGCCTCCTTCAGGGCAGCCTGGATGTTCTCGGCCGTCCACTCAGCGACGGGCTCCAGCGCGGACAGGGCGGCGTCGAGCACCTCGGTGAGGTTCTCCGGCAGGCCCTTGCGGGCGTCGTCGGCGACGTCGATCGCGTCATCGGCCTTGAACAGGAACGCGAGCATTTCGGGGGCCTCGCCCAGCAGCGAGATGCGTTCCTGGATCAGCGGTGCGGCCTCGGCCAGGATCTCCTCCTCGCGGGCTGTGAGGCTCTCCCCGACCAGGCCGGCGGCCTGCAGGTAGGGCACCAGGCGGCCGCGGAAGTCCTCAGCGCCGAGCATGCGGATGTGGGTGCCGTTGATCGCCTCGGCCTTCTTGATGTCGAAGCGGGCCGGGTTGGCCAGCACATCGTTGACGTCGAAGTGCTCGATCAGCTGGTCGACGGTGAAGATGTCCTCGTCGGCGGAGAGGCTCCAGCCGAGCAGGGACAGGTAGTTGAGCAGGCCTTCGGGGATGAAGCCGCGGTCCCGGAGCAGGAACAGGTTCGACTGCGGGTCGCGCTTGGAGAGCTTCTTATTGCCCTCGCCCATGACGTACGGCAGGTGGCCGAAGACCGGCATGTAGCTGGCGACGCCGATGTCCATCAGCGCCTGGATCAGCACCACCTGACGCGGCGTGGAGGAGAGCAGGTCCTCGCCGCGGAGCACGTGGGTGATCCCCATGAGGGCATCGTCCACCGGGTTGACCAGGGTGTAGAGCGGGGATCCGTCGGCGCGCACAATGACGTAGTCCGGGATGCTGCCGGCCTTGAACGTGATCTCGCCGCGGACCATGTCGGTGAAGGTCACGTCTTCATCGGGCATCCGGACGCGCAGGACGGGCTGGCGGCCCTCGGCCTTGAACGCGGCAAGCTGTTCCTCGGAGAGCTCGCGGTCGAAGTTGTCGTAGCCCAGCTTGGGATCGCGGCCGGCTGCCCGGTGGCGGGCTTCGACTTCCTCCGGCGAGGAGTAGCACTCGTAGGCGTAGCCGGCGTCGATCAGCTTGGCCACCACGTCCTTGTACAGGTCCAGCCGCTGCGACTGGCGGTAGGGCTCGTGCGGTCCGCCGACTTCCACGCCTTCTTCCCAGGTGATGCCGAGCCATTTGAGGGCCTCAAGCAGCTGCTGGTAGCTTTCCTCCGAGTCGCGGGCCGCGTCCGTGTCCTCGATCCGGAACACAAAGGTGCCCTTGGTGTGCCGGGCGTGGGCCCAGTTGAACAGGGCGGTGCGGATCAGGCCGACGTGCGGGGTACCCGTAGGTGACGGGCAGAACCGGACACGGACCGGGGTGTCAGTGGTGACTTCACCGGTGGAGGCAGCAAGGGCGGAGCTGGAAACGGCGTCGGACGCGGAAGCAGTAGTCATAGTGGTACCAACATTACCAATCTCTCCCATCGCTACTCGCCCGGAATGCCGCTACGAAAAAGGACAACCGCACCGTGGATCCACGGTGCGGTTGTCCGAAATCGGCGCTGCTTCTTCGGATTCTTCGGATCGAAAGGCGGTTAGCGGCGGACCACCGGGTTGGAGAGGCGTCCGATGCCCTCGATCTCGACCTCATAGCGGTCGCCGGCCTGCACGGCGCCGACGCCGGCCGGGGTACCGGTCATGATGACGTCGCCGGGGAGCAAGGTGAAGGCCTGCGAGACGATGGAAACGAGCTCCCGGACGCCGCGGATCATCTGGTTCGTGCTGCCGTCCTGGCGCAGTTCGCCATTGAGCCGGCCCTGGATCTGCAGGTCCTCTGTGTCGAGCTCGGTCTCGATCCACGGCCCGAGCGGGGCCGAGGTGTCGAAGCCCTTGGCCCGGGCCCACTGCAGGTCCGTCTTCTGGACGTCGCGCGCGGTGAGGTCGTTGCCGCAGGTGTAGCCGAAGATCACGTCATCCACCCGGTTCTCGGGCACGTCCTTGCAGATCCGGCCGATGACGACGCACAGTTCGGCCTCGAAGGAGACGTCCTCGGAGAACTCCGGCAGGACAATCGGATCGTTCGGCCCGATCACGGAGGTGTTGGGCTTGAGGAACAGCAAGGGCTGCGCCGGGACCTCGTTGCCAAGTTCCCGGGCATGCTCCGCGAAGTTGCGGCCGACGCCGATGACCTTGCTGCGCGGGATGATCGGCGCCAGCAGGCGGACATCCTCCAGCTTGTGCCTCATGGGGGTTCGTTCCACGCCATGGAAGAACGGGTCGCCCTTGATGACAGTGACTTCCTCACTGCCGGGCTCACCTTCCACGATGCCGTAGAGGGGATCAGAATCGACTACAAACCGGGCGATACGCATGGTTCTTAGCCTACCGTCCCGCAGGCCGGGCCCGGGGTCAGTCTGTCCGTTCAGCGCCGCCCGCTGCGCAGGTAGTCCAGCTGCGCCGCGACGGAGAGCTCCGCGGCGCGGCGGACGGAGGGACCGACGTCGGCGTACACGGCGTCCGTGACGGCGCCGATGCCGGCATCGGCCCCCAGCGCCGCCAGTGCCGCCCGGACCTGCTCAAGCCGGCCCAGCCGGTGATCCCGGTAGGCGCGGGCGACGGCGTCCAGAGCCGGCAGCACCGGGCCGTGGGCCGGCAGCACCGTGGCCGGACCGAGGCGCTCCAGCCGGTCCAGCGATTCGAGGTAGTCGCGGAGGGTGCCGTCAGGGTAGTCCAGCACGGTGGTTCCGGAGCCCAAAATCGTGTCCCCGGTCAGCACCGAGCCGTGCGGGCCGTCCTGCGGCAGGTGGAAGCACAGCGAATCCGCGGTGTGGCCCGGCGTCGCCAGAACCCTGATCTCTGTTCCGGCCGCCAGGATCGTTTCGCCGTCCTGCAGCGCGGGTGCGCCATGGCAGTGGGCGGGATCCGCGGCCCGGACAGGTGCGCCCGTCAAAACCGAAAACCGTGCGGCGGCCGCGGTGTGGTCCGCGTGCCGGTGCGTGATCAAGATCAGTTCGATTCGCCCGTCCCCGGCCAACGCCTGCAGGTGCGGCTCGTCGAGGGGCCCGGGGTCGACGGCGACCCTGCCTGCCGCCCCCGGGGCGGCAATGAGATAGGAGTTGGTTCCGTCCAGGCTCATGGGACCCGGGTTCGGGGCGAGGCGGAACCGGGTCAGCTCGCTGCTGCGGACAAAGTCGCGGGATTTCTCGGTGGTCACGGTCCCATCCTTGCAGAGGCGTCCTCAGACGAGCAGCAGGATGGAGATCAGGAGCGGCAGGAGGGCCTCGGCAATGGCATTTCCCCAGAGCCGACGCTCGGAAAGGAACAAAATGAGGCCCAGGGCCACATGAGCCACGCATGTGAACAGCAGGAGTGACTCACCGGCCGCGACGTCGGTTCCCCCCAGCATGAGGGCGCCCGCAATGGCGCCGATCCCCCAAATGACGTTGTATATGCCGAGGTTGAACGTCCACAGCCTGACTGCTTCGACGTCGTCCGGTTCGACGAGGAACAGGCGGTGCAGGCGCTGGTGCCGGATGAAGAAGGACTCCATGATGCCGACACTGATGAGCAGGACGCCAAAGACCACGCCCAGAACTTGGATCAGCCCCGTCATGTGCCCATTGTGCACGCCGGGCGGACGGGTGAAAAGGGCCCGAAGACTGCCGGGCGTGCGGATGCAGACGCCGACGGCGGCCGCCACCGGAAGGTGGGGACCGCCGTCGTGCCGGACGCTCCGGCTCTAGATGCCTTGGGTGCTAGGCGAGGCGGGTCAGCCAGCCGTGGGTATCCTCCACGGTGCCGGTCTGGATCCCCAGCAGCTGGGCGCGGATGGCCAGGGTGGTCTCACCCGCCGTGGCGTCTTCGGAGCCGATGAACTCGGTGGCGTCCTTGAGCACGCCGATGGGGGTGATGACCGCGGCGGTGCCGCAGGCGAAGACCTCGGCGATGTCCCCGGAGGCAACGCCGTCGCGCCACTCATCCAGGGTGATCTTGCGTTCGGTGACTTCCCGGCCCATGTCCCGGGCCACCTGCATCACGGACATCCTGGTGATCCCCTCCAGGATGGTTCCGGACAGCGCGGGGGTGACCAGCGAGCCGTCCTTCATGACGAAGAAAACGTTCATGCCGCCGAGTTCCTCGACGGCGTTGTCGTTGAACTGGTCCAGGAACAGGACCTGCTTGCAGCCGTGTGCCTCGGCTTCCTGCTGGGCGATCAGCGAGGCGGCGTAGTTGCCGCCGCACTTGGCGGCGCCTGTTCCGCCGCGGCCGGCGCGGGCGTACTCACGCGAGATCCAGATGGAGACGGGCTTGAGTTCGCCGCCGAAGTAATTGCCGGCCGGGGAGGCGATCACGCGGAAGGAGACCTCGCGCGCTGCCCGCACGCCCAGGAACGCCTCGGTGGCGATCATGAAGGGCCGCAGGTACAGGGCTTCGCCGTCACCGGAGGGCACCCAGTCCTTGTCTGCCGCGACCAGTTCGCGGATGGCGCCGAGGAAGTACTCTTCCGGGAGTTCGGGCAGGGCCAGGCGCCGCGCGGACTTGTTCAGCCGGGCGGCGTTGGCCTCGGCCCGGAACGTCCAGATCGAGCCGTCGGCGTGGCGGTAGGCCTTGAGGCCCTCGAAGATCTCCTGGCCGTAGTGCAGCACTGCGGCGGACGGGTCCAGGGAAATCGGGCCGTAGGGCTCAACCCGAGCGTTGTGCCAGCCACCGTTGCCTTCGGCGTCGACGCTGTAGTCGACAATCGAGGTGTGGTCGGTGAAATAGTCGCCGAACCCCGGGTTCGCCAGGATGGCTGCACGCTCTTCAGCAGACTTCGGGGTCTCCGACAGGTGCTGGGTGAATTCGACGCCATGGGCAGTCTGAGTCATGGTTCCTCCACGATCGGCTGCCTGGTGTGGGAACGTCGTTCACCCTCGGACCACGGCAGCATATTGGTGATTCGAAACAAGCTTACGCCCGTTGGCAGCGGGGTTTAGCGGCACCTGCAGGGCAGAGAATACGGCCAGGACCTACAGCGCCGCCGCGATGGCGTCGCCCACCGCGCTGGTGGTGCGGACGGCGCCGTCGCGGGCCTCGACGTCGGCCGTCACGGCCGCCTCGATCTTCCGGGCGGCGCCGGCGAAGCCGAGGTGGTCGAGCAGGAGCGCCGCGGAGAGGATGGCCGCGGTGGGGTCGGCCTTCTGCTGGCCGGCAATGTCCGGGGCGGACCCGTGGACCGGTTCGAACATGGACGGCGCGGTGCGGTCCATGTTGAGGTTGCCGGAGGCGGCGAGGCCGATCCCGCCGGTCACGGCTGCCGCGAGGTCGGTGATGATGTCGCCGAACAGGTTGTCGGTGACGATCACGTCGAAGCGGGCCGGATCGGTGACCATGAAAATCGTGGCGGCGTCGACGTGGAGGTAGTCGTGCGTGACCTCGGGGAACTCCTGGGCCACAGCCTCAACCGTGCGCTTCCAGAGCTGGCCGGCGAAGACCAGGACGTTGTGCTTGTGCACCAGCGTTAGCTTCTTGCGGGGGCGTTCGTTGGCCCGGCGGAACGCATCGCGGACCACGCGTTCCACGCCGTGGGCCGTGTTCACGGAGACCTCGGTGGCCACCTCGTGGGGGGTGCCGGCGCGCAGTGTGCCGCCGTTGCCCACATAGGGGCCTTCGGTGCCCTCGCGGACCACGATGAAATCGATCTTGCCCGGGTTGGCGAGCGGGCTGCCGACGCCGGCGTACAGGCGGGAGGGCCGCAGGTTGACGAAGTGGTCCAGGCTGAAGCGCAGCTTGAGCAGGAGCTCACGCTCGATGATGCCGGACGGGATCCGGGTGTCGCCGGGGGCCGCCCCGACGGCGCCGAACAAGATGGCGTCGCGCGTGCGAAGATCGGCGAGGGTGGCCGCGGGCAGGGTCTCCCCCGTCTCGAGCCAGTGCTCCGCGCCCAGCTTGTAGTGGGTCTGCTGGAGCACGATCCCCTCGGCGGCCGCGGCCTTCTCAAGGACCTTCAGGGCTTCGGCCGTGACCTCCGGACCAATGCCGTCGCCCGGGATGACTGCCAGATCAATCGTGGATGCGCTCATGTTTTCAGCGTAGCCAAGTGATCCACATTCTGGTCAAGTCGTCTCACTATCCGATCATGCCTCCTGACGAAGAACGCTCCCACACCCCAATTCAGGGGTGCGGGAGCGTCAGGCGGCKGACCGGCTCAGGCCTCGGCGGGTTCCTCGTACTTCGGGAACACCGGGGCCGGGGCCGGCAGTTCCGTGCCGGCGACGATCGGCGAGCCGACGGCCGTGAACTGGCGCGCCGCGCCTTCTGGCTGGCCGAGCGTGTGCAGGATCGCCGCCGTCGCCGTCGGCATCACCGGCTGGGCCAGGATCGCGACGATCCGCAGCACCTCGAGCGTCACGTAGAGCACCGTGTTCATGCGTTCGACGTCGGTCTTGCGCAGCACCCAGGGAGCCTGCTCGGCGAAGTAGGCGTTGGTGTCCCCCAGGACAGTCCAGATGGCCTCCAGGGCGCGGCTGAACTCCTGCTTCTCGAACGCGGCCCGGGCGGCGTCCAGCAGCCCGTTGGCCTGGGCCAGAATCGCGGTGTCCTCGGCCGAGGACGCGCCCGGCGCGGGCACGCGGCCCTCGCAGTTCTTGGCCACCATCGACAGCGACCTCTGGGCCAGGTTGCCGAAGTTGTTGGCGAGGTCGGAGTTCATCCGGCCCACGATTGCCTCGTGGTTGTAGTTGCCGTCCGCGCCGAAGGGGACCTCGCGCAGGAAGAAGTAGCGCACCTGGTCCAGGCCGTACTGGGCCACGAAGTCCGCGGGCGCCACCACGTTGCCCAGCGACTTGGACATCTTGACGCCGTTGTTCTGCAGGAAGCCGTGGATCATGATCCGCTTCGGCAGCTCCAGTCCGGCGCTCATGAGGAACGCCGGCCAGTAGATGGCGTGGAAGCGGGAGATGTCCTTGCCGATCACGTGGACGTCGGCCGGCCAGAACTTTTTGAAGGAACCCGAGTCGACGTCCGGGTAGCCGACCCCGGTCAGGTAGTTGGTCAGCGCGTCGACCCACACGTACATGACGTGCTTGTCGTTGCCGGGCACGGGAACGCCCCAGTCGAAGGTGGTGCGGCTGATGGACAGGTCCTCCAGCCCGCGCCTGACGAAGCTGATGACCTCGTTGAAGCGGGACTGCGGGGCGCCGAATTCGGGGTGGGCCTCGTACAGCGCCAGCAGTTTGTCCTGATAGGCGGACAGCCGGAAAAAGTAGCTCTCCTCGGCCGTCCAGGTGACCTCGGTGTCCGATTCGCGCGAGTAGCGGATGCCGTCGTCCTTGACCACGGTCTCGTCCTCGACGTAAAACGCCTCGTCGCGGACCGAATACCAGCCCTCGTACTTGGACAGGTAGATGTCCCCGTTGGCCTCCATCTTCTTCCAGATGGCCTGCGACGCCGCGTAATGGTCGGCGTCCGTGGTGCGGATGAAGCGGTCGTACGAGACTCCCAGGGCGGCGTGCGCCCCCTTGTAGATCTCGGCGTTCCGGTCCACCAGTTCCTTGGGCGTGACGCCTTCCTTCTCGGCGGCCTGGGCGATCTTCATGCCGTGCTCGTCCGTTCCGGTCAGGAAGAAGACGTCGTACCCGTCCAGGCGCTTGAAGCGGGCCATCGCATCGGTGGCGATGTACTCGTACGCATGGCCGATGTGCGGCACCCCGTTGGGGTACGTGATGGCCGTGGTGATGTAGAACGGGGTCTTATCAGTTGAAGTCACGGTCTAAATCTAGATCAGTTCTGTGAGGGTATCGCTCTGGCGGACCAGTTCGTGGTCATGTGAAGCCACCAGCACGGCAATGCCGTCCGAGGTGGTGTCCTTGAGGATGCTGATGATGCGGTTGGCCGCGGCACGGTCCAGGCTGGCCGTGGGCTCGTCGACCACCAGGACGCGGGTGCCGAGGATGAGCGCCCGGGCGATCGCCACGCGCTGGCGTTCACCGCCGGAGAGCTGCGCCGGGCGGTGGCGCATGCGCCGGCCGAGGCCCACGAGGTCCAAAAGGTCCTTGGCCATGTCGCGGCGCTGCTCAACCTCGCCGTCGGGCACGGCCGGCAGCAGGACGTTCTCGAGTGCGCTCATCCCGTCGATCAGGGCGCCGCCCTGGTCCACGTAGCCGATCAGGGCGCGGCGGCGGTCGGCGATCTCGTCGTCGCCCATGGTCTCCAGCGAGTCGCCTTCCCAGAACACCCGGCCCGACGTCGGCAGGGTCAGTCCCGCGCCGACGGTCAGGATGCTGGTCTTGCCCGAGCCGGAGCGGCCCGCGACGCAGTGCATTTCGCCGGCGTGCAGCGTCATGTTGAAGTCGTCCACCACGTTGACGGCCTCGGCACCGCCCTTGCCGCCGCCGTAGTGGATGGTGATGTTGCTCAGTTCCAGCGGCGTGGCGTGGTCCGTGGCCTTCACGATCGTGTTKGCGCGGGTCTTGTGTGCACCGCGACGGGTGCTGGCGGTCATCCGGTCGTGTGCCTCCCGGTCAAGGTTCAGCTCGTTAGTCATTGGACCACTTTCGTTGCAATCGGAATCCAGCAAAGTACAGCTACGAGACCGGCAATTGCGGCCCACAGCGCGGCATAGGGGGCGAGGAGGAGGCCGATGCCGAGGGCGCCCACGACACCGAGGGGCAGCGCGACGGTTCCCACCATGGCGTTTTCAAAGAAGCGGACCTGGCCCAGCATGTCAGGGTTCCAGCCCATGGCCCGCAGCGTGCCGAGGTACTGGCGCTTGGCCTGCAGCTCGAAGCGCCCGGTGACCATGGTCAGCAGCAGCCCGACGGCAACGCCGGACACAGCCAGGATGATGCTCGGGAGCGCGATGCTGGCCGCGGCCAGCCCGCTGAGGGCGCTGGCGCCGGCGGCCCGGGGAATGTCGATCAGCAGGGCGACCAGTCCGCCGACGGCCGCGGCGAAAACACCGACGGCAACGGCGAGTGAGATGGTGTTGAACTTGTTGGCGCTCAGCTGCCGGTTGGCGAAGGTCAGCGGGGAATCGACCGCAATGAGCCGTTCATCGTGTTGCGGCTCCTGGTCCACTACCTCGCGGTGGCGCAGCTGCTGCGCAGCGACGAACGCCGCACCTACGTACAGCACCAGGACCGACGCCGAGACCACCGCGGTGGCGGTGCTCCAGCTGATCAGGCTCAGGGCGATTCCGGCGACGGCCAGCAGCGCGGCGCCGACGCCGAATTCGGCCAGCACCCAGGAGCGGATCCTGCGCTGGGTCCAGCCCATGGCACGCAGGGTTCCGGCCTCGCTGCGCCGTTTGCGGATGTAGCTGACGGTGGAGGCGCCGGTCAGGAGGGCGGCGCCGCAGAGGGTCAGGAACAGCAGGGTCAGGTTCGTGGCGGTCAGGGAGCCGGAAACGGCGTCCGCGGCGTCCTGGCGGACCCACGACTGCTGCACGGTGCCCAGCGGCGATTCCTTGCCGGCGTCGTCCTTGGAGTAGCCGGGAACGGCGATGCTGGCGTCCTCGCGGGCCGAACCGGCCACCACGGTGGCCTGCAGGCCCATGTCGCGGATCTCGTTGGCGAGCTTCTCCACCTCGGGCTGCGCCTGCTTCCAGCTGCCCGGAACCTTGGCGCGGACCCGGACGGCGTCGATCACGGAGGCGTTCTGCTCATAGCCGCGGGCGGCGGCGAGGCCGTAGAAGTCGGTGATGGCACCGGCGGACTGGCTGACCAGTCCCGTGGCGCTCAGCGAAGGCTTGAGCTCGGTGTTGACGTCGGTGCCGGACGCATCCTTGGTCAGGGTGAACGGCGCGGGGTCGTAGCCGCCCAGGGGCAGCCGGTTGACGTCGCCGGCGGCATCCTTGACGCTCGCGGCGTCGAACGTGCCGTAAACCATGGCCAGCGGCGTGGCCAGCTTCTTGCCGGTTTCGAGGTTCTCCCGGTAGGAGCGCTCATCGACAGGATTGCGCTGGGTCTGGTCGACGGCGGCACCGTTGGCGGCCTTGTCCGGCAGGCGGTTCACGGTGACCCAGTCACCGGGCGAGGCGCTCTTGTCCACGGCGCCGTTGGCGGCGGTTTCGCCGTCCTTGTACGCCGGGGCGGCGGCAAAGTTGGTGCTCCAGGTGGCGGGGTTGTAGAGGCCCTGGCTGAAGGAGCCGGTGTCGCCCATGAGCTGGGAGAGGTCCTTGGACCCGGGCCAGGCGAGGGCGAACGGGGACTTCGAAACGAACGGCAGGTAGTCCTTGTCCAGCGAGCGGGTCACGGTGCCGACGTCGTTGGTGACGTTGCCGGAGTCGTCGATTTCCTCGATCTTGACCGAGTACTTCAGATCCACGGCGGTGCCGGAGCGGACGATCAGCGGGATGGCCTGCGAATCGGCGGTGAGCTGGCCGTCACGCTTGGCCTGCTGGTACTGGGTCATCAGCGGTGCCCAGTACTTGAGTTTGACGCCGAGGAAGTCCGGGCCTTCCTTGAGTTCGTCCATGGAGATGCCGTTGGTGAAGAGGCTCTCGAAGTGCCGGCCAATGGCGCCGGCGTTGCGGGCGTCCGCGGGCGGGGCTTTCTCCAGCGGGGCCAGGAAGTCACCGGCCGTGCCGAGCAGTGCGCGTTCGGAGACGGGGTCGACGGCGACGACGGACTCGGTCACCTGCGGCGCCATGGGCAGGGAAACGGAGAGGTTGAATAGGTTGTGCTCGGAGCCGCCGGCCGGGGTGGGGAACTTGATGCCGGTCTCGCCCTCCGGGCCCTGGATGCGGACGTTCTGGCCGCCGGCGACCTGTTCCTGGATCAGCTTCGCCTTGCCGACGGAGCCCTCGGCCGTGGTCTTGAACAGGGTCTGGTCCGAGTGGCCGTCGGAGCTGACGGCGCTGGCGGTCAGACGGTACTTCTTCGGCGTGTCGCTCAGCACCGATTCCGCGGCCGGCCACTTGCTCGGGTCCGTGGCGGTCGGGTCGCCGGAAGTGCCCGCGAGGCCCGCGTTGAAGCCGAGGTAGTCGGTGGCATCCAGCCGCGGCGATTCCAGGTTCTGCGTCACGCGCGAGACCAGGCTGATGGGCGCGGCCACCGAGGTGCCGGAGAGCTTGCGGATCGAATCCAGCTGCTCGAAGCTGACGCCGCCCTGGCCGGTGGCGATGTCCGGCTGCATCAGGCCGCCGTTATCATCGGCCTTGGCCTGGACCAGGACGTCATAGAGCCCCCGCGAGTTTTGGTCCACGGTCCTGTTCAGCGCCGCCTGGGACTGACCCTGGACGAGCACGGACAGGCACATGGCCACGATCAAAATGGACGCGGTCAACAGAAGCACTCTGCTTCTGATGAACCTCTGGACGGCGTTCATTGGGCTCCTGAAAGCTGGATTGCGTGCGCACGCCGCAGTTCATTTCCTGCGGAATTGAGGGCGTCCCGTGCCGGGCGTGCAAAAGTAAAGGCCGGTCTGCCGGCCGCGGACCGAAATTCGGTCCTAGCCATTGTACGCAGACCGGCCGGCCGCTTGTGGCCGCCGGCGGCGGTCATGCCGCCGCCGGCGGCCTGCGGGGAGGATTTTAGTCCTCGAGGTCAACCTCACGGACCATGTCAGCGCCGATCCCGGCCTTGATCGCGTCAAGGACCTGCTGGGGAACGGAGCTGTCGATGGTCAGCAGGGCCAGCACCTGGCCGCCCTCTGTCTGGCGTGCCACCTGCATGCCGGCGATGTTGATGTTGTTCATGCCCAGGATGTGGCCGATTGTGCCGATCACGCCGGGGCGGTCCGAGTAGGCAACCACCACGAGGTGTTCGCTGATCGGGATCTCCACCTCGTAGCCGTTGACGCCGACCAGTTTCTGGATCTGCTTCGGGCCCGTCAGGGTTCCGGCGACGGAGATCTGGCTGCCGTCGCTGAGGGCGCCGCGCAGGGTCAGGACGTTGCGGTACGACTCGGTGTCCGGCGTCGTGATGAGCCGGACGTTGATGCCGCGCTGCTCGGCGATCACGGGGGCGTTGACGTAGGAGACCTGCTCGGTCACGACGTCGGCAAAGATGCCCTTGAGTGCCGCGAGTTCCAGCACCTTGACATCGAGCGAGGAGATCTCGCCTGCCACCTCGACGTCGAACTGCGTGAGGGAGGCATGGGTCAGCGCGGTGAAGATGCGGCCCAGCTTTTCCATCAGCGGGATGCCGGGGCGGACGTCCGGGGCGATGACGCCGCCGGCGACGTTGACGGCGTCGGGGACCAGTTCGCCGGCCAGGGCCAGGCGGACGGACTTCGCGACGGAAACGCCGGCCTTTTCCTGGGCCTCGTCGGTGGAGGCGCCCAGGTGCGGGGTCACCACGACGTTGTCGAGCTTGAAGAACGGCAGGTCGGTGCTGGGTTCCTTGGAAAAGACGTCGACGCCGGCGCCGGCGATGTCACCGGCCTGCAGCGCGGTGTAGAGGGCTTCCTCGTCCACCAGGCCGCCGCGGGCGACGTTGACGACGTACGCCGTGCTCTTCATCTTCTTGAAGGCGTCGGCGCCGAGCATGCCGACGGTCTCCGGGGTCTTGGGCATGTGGATGGTGATGAAGTCCGACTGTGCAAGGAGCTCATCGAGGGTCACCAGCTGCACGCCGAGCTGGGCGGCCCGGGCGGAGGTGATGTAGGGGTCGTACGCGAGGATCTTGGTGTCGAAGCCCTTCAGGCGGGCCGCGACCAGGGCGCCGATCCGGCCCAGGCCGATGATGCCGATCTTCTTCTCGAAGAGCTCGATGCCGGTGTACTTGGAGCGCTTCCACTCCCCGTCCTTGAGGGCGGAGCTGGCCTGCGGGATGTGGCGGGCGAGGCTCAGGATGTGCCCGACGGTCAGTTCGGCGGCGGAGACGATGTTCGAGGTCGGCGCKTTGACCACCATGACGCCGGCCTGCGTGGCCGCTTTGATGTCGACGTTGTCCAGGCCGACGCCGGCGCGGGCGATCACCTTGAGGTTCTTGGCGGCGGCGATGGCCTCGGCGTCCAGCTGGGTGGCGGAGCGGACCAGGATCGCGTCGACGTCGGCGATCGCGGAGAGCAGCTGGGAACGGTCGGAGCCGTCAGTCTGGCGGATTTCAAAGTCCGGGCCGAGGGCCTCGACTGTGGCGGGCGAAAGTTCCTCAGCGAGGAGTACGACAGGTTTGGTGCTTGTCACCGGTGACCTCTTTAGCTCTCTTGTGTATCTGGTGGGGATTTTGGTGAATCGGGTGATGCTGGTGATGCGCGTGGTGCTGGACAGCAGGGAAGCCGGACCCCAGGATGTGGTGTCCGGCTCCCCTGCCGGGCAATGCCTAGCGGGCGACTGAACCTTCGGTGTAGTCGTCCTCGTTCTTGATCCAGGAGAACAGCTTGCGCAGTTCGCGGCCGGTGGCCTCGATCGGGTGGTCCTCACCCTTCTTGCGCAGGGCCTTGAACTCCGGCGCGCCGGCGTCCTGGTCATCGATGAAGCGCTTGGCGAAAGTGCCGTCCTGGATGTCCGCCAGGACAGCCTTCATGTTTTCCTTCACCTGCGGGGTGATGACGCGCGGGCCGGAGACGTAGTCGCCGTATTCCGCGGTGTCGGAAACGCTCCAGCGCTGCTTGGCGATGCCGCCTTCGACCATGAGGTCGACGATCAGCTTGAGCTCGTGCAGCACCTCGAAGTAGGCGACCTCGGGCTTGTAGCCGGCCTCGGTGAGGGTCTCGAAGCCGTACTGGATCAGCTGCGAGGCGCCGCCGCAGAGGACAGCCTGCTCGCCGAAGAGGTCGGTTTCGGTCTCTTCGGTGAAGGTGGTCTCGATGACGCCCGCACGGGTGCCGCCGATGGCCTTGGCGTAGGACAGGGCCAGTTCCTTGGCCTTGCCGGACGGGTTCTGCTCGACGGCGATCAGGTCCGGCACGCCGCGGCCGGCTTCGAACTCGCGGCGCACGATGTGGCCCGGGCCCTTGGGGGCAACGAGGGCGACGTCGACGTCGGCCGGGGGCTGGATGTAGCCGTAGCGGATGTTGAAGCCGTGGCCGAAGAACAGGGCGTCGCCCGGCTGCAGGTTCGGGGCGATGTCCTCGGCGTAGACGTGGCGCTGGACCTGGTCCGGGGTCAGGACCATGATGAGGTCGGCCTCGGCGACGGCGTCGGCAACGTTCAGGACCCGCAGTCCCTCGGCCTCGGCCTTGGCACGGGACTTCGAGCCTTCCTTCAGGCCGACGCGGACGTCAACGCCGGAATCGCGCAGGCTGAGGGCGTGGGCGTGGCCCTGGGAGCCGTAACCGATGACGGCGACGGTGCGGCCCTGGATGATCGACAGGTCGGCGTCGTCGTCGTAAAACATTTCAGTCACTGGGGTGTCTCCTTTTGAGTGGATTCTTCGTAGATATTCTCTGTGGTGCTGCGGTACAACGGGGCGCCTCCGTCTATGCGGTGTCTTAGGCGCTGCGGAGGGCCCTGTCACTCATGGAGCGGGATCCCCGCCCAACTGCCAAGGTGCCGGACTGCACGATTTCGCGGATGCCGAAAGGCTCCAGCACTGACAAGAGTGCCGTGAGCTTCTCGGGGTGGCCCGTTGCCTCAATGACCACCGACTCTGTGGAGACGTCGACCACTGAAGCGCGGAACAGGTCTGCAGCCTGGGTGACCTGCAGGCGTGTTGCGGCATCCGCACGTACCTTGACCAGGATGTGGTCGCGCTGTACGGAAGATTCTGAGGTGAGCTCGACGATCTTGATCACGTTGACCAGCTTGTTCAGCTGCTTCGTGACCTGCTCGATCAGCTCGCCATCGGCGTCGACCACCACGGTCATCCGGGACATGCCCGGGACTTCGGTGGGGCCGACGGCCAGGGAATTGATGTTAAAGGCCCGGCGGGCGAAGAGGCTGGCGACGCGGGTCAGCACACCGGGCTTGTCTTCGACCAGAACGGACAATGTGTGGCGGGTCATGTTCAGTCCTCCTCTTCCCATTCCGGGGTCATGTTGCGGGCAACCTGGATCTGGTCGTTGCTGACCCCGGCGGGGACCATCGGCCACACCATCGAGTTGGGGCTCACGACGAAGTCGATGACCACCGGGCGGTCATTGATCTCCAGGGCCTTCTGGATGGTGGCGTCGATGTCTTCGTCGCGTTCGCACCGGAAGGCAGCGCAGCCGTAGGCGTCCGCCAGCTTGACGAAGTCCGGGATGCGGACCGTGTCATGTCCCGTGTTGAGGTCGGTATTGGAGTAGCGGCCCTCGTAGAACAGGGTCTGCCACTGCCGGACCATGCCGAGGGAGGAGTTGTTGATGATGGCGACCTTGATCGGGATCTTGTTGATCGCGCAGGTGGCCAGTTCCTGGTTGGTCATCTGGAAACAGCCGTCGCCGTCGATCGCCCAGACCACGCGGTCCGGTTCGCCCACCTTGGCGCCCATGGCCGCCGGAACGGCGTAGCCCATGGTGCCGGCGCCGCCGGAGTTGAGCCAGGCGTGCGGGCGTTCGTACTTGATGAACTGCGAGGCCCACATCTGGTGCTGTCCGACGCCGGCGACGTAGACGCCCTCGGGTCCGGTCAGGGCGCCGATGCGTTCGATGACGCGCTGGGGGGCACTGAGCCCGTCCTCGGGTTCGGTCCAGCCGAGCGGGTAGGTTTCCTTGAGGTTGTTAAGGAACGCCCACCAGGTGGTCAGATCCGGGGTGCCGAAGGCCTCGAACTGCAGGCGCAGGGCCTCGGTCAGCTCCGGGATGATCTCCTTGACCGAGCCAACGATCGGGACGTCGGCCGTACGGTTCTTGGAAATTTCCGCCGGATCGATGTCGGCGTGGATGACCTTGGCGTTCGGGGCAAAGGACTTCAGGATGCCGGTCACGCGGTCATCGAACCGGGCGCCGAGGGTGATCAGCAGGTCCGACTGCTGCAGGGCCGTCACGGCGGAAACCGTGCCGTGCATGCCCGGCATGCCCACGTGCTGCGGGTGCGAGTCCGGGAACACGCCCCGGGCCATCAGGGTGGTCACCACGGGAGCGCCCGTCAGCTCAGCGAGTTCGCGCAGTTCGGCCGAGGCGTGGGCCTTGACCACACCGCCGCCGACGTAGAGCACGGGCTTGCTGGCACCGGCAATGAGCCGGGCGGCCTCACGGACCTGCTTGCTGTGGCCGCGCACCACCGGCCGGTATCCCGGGAGATCGATCTTGGGCGGCCAGGAGAACGTCATCTGGCCCTGCTGGGCGTCTTTGGCGACGTCCACGAGGACCGGGCCCGGGCGTCCGGTGGAGGCCAGGTGGAAGGCTTCGGCCATCACATGCGGGATGTCGTTGGGGTCGGTGACCAGGAAGGAGTGCTTCGTGATCGGCATGGTGATCCCGACGATGTCCGCTTCCTGGAAGGCGTCGGTGCCGATCACCCCGCTGGAGACCTGTCCGGTGATGGCCACTATCGGCACGGAGTCCATGTGGGCATCCATGATGGCGGTGACGAGGTTGGTGGCACCGGGGCCCGAGGTGGCGATGCAGACGCCAACCCGTCCGGTGACCATGGCGTAGCCTTGCGCGGCGTGGCCGGCTCCCTGTTCGTGACGGACCAGAACGTGGTTCATTTTGGAGGCCATCAAGGGGTCGTAGGTGGGCAGGATCGCGCCACCGGGCAAACCGAAAATGTCCTGGACGCCGAGTTCTTCGAGCGAACGGACAATTGCTTGCGAACCGGTCATGACCGTCGGGGGTACGACGTTGTTCGGTCCGAGGACAGGAGAGACGGCAGCAGAGTCGACGCCGGCGTCAGCCGGACGTTCGACGCGTTCCGGAGCCTTGTGGGCTCCAGTGGACTTGGTGGCCATCAGCGAGGGGCTGATCGGCGATCCTTTGCTCATCGGACTCTTCCTTTGTGGATCTTCGGTGATCGTGGAACTACGGTGTCTTACTGGTGGTGCGGCTGGTGATGCAGGAAATAAAAAAACYCCTCAGCCGGCGGGCTCTTCGAGGGGTTGCGCGTGACGGTTCGTTACCAGTGAAGGCTATTGAGCCACGCGCTTGGTAAGTACGACGACGACGCCGGCGGTAACGATCTCGATCATGCGTTCAGTTTTCCCTCTGAGTGAGACAGGTGTCAACGGGCCCGGCCTCTGTCTCACTATTTGGACAACACTGTCCACTGATTGGTCCTCCTAGTTTCCCTCTTGCCTTGGACGCCAAAACGGCGAGCCGCCCAATTTGGCGGCAGGCGGGAGTCTCCTACCCCGAGTGGACGGCGCGGACGCCGCCCACTCGGGGCCCCTCGGAGCCTCCCTTATTAAGCGTGGTCACCCACGCTTAGAGAATCAGCCGCAGTAGGCGCCGGTGGAGGCGCTGTGGACGAGCTTGGCGTACTTGGCGAGGACGCCCTTGGTGAACTTGGCCGGGAGCGGCTCCCAGCCGACCTTGCGGGCCTCGAGCTCGGACTCGTCGACCAGGAGGTCGAAGGTGCGGGCCGCGATGTCCACGCGGATCCGGTCACCGTCCTTGACGAAAGCGATGGGGCCGCCGTCGACCGCTTCCGGCGCGACGTGGCCGATGCACAGGCCGGTGGTTCCGCCGGAGAACCGTCCGTCGGTCAGCAGCAGGACGTCCTTGCCCAGGCCAGCGCCCTTGATGGCGCCGGTGATGGCGAGCATCTCGCGCATGCCGGGGCCGCCCTTCGGGCCTTCGTAGCGGATCACCACGACGTCGCCCTTATGGATCTCGCCCTTGTCCAGGGCGTCCAGGGCACCCTGTTCGCGCTCGAACACGCGGGCCGTGCCCTCGAAGACGTCGGCGTCGAAGCCTGCGCTCTTGACGACGGCGCCTTCAGGGGCCATCGAGCCGTGCAGGATGGTGATGCCGCCGGTCTTGTGGATCGGGTTGTCCAGTGCACGCAGGATCTTGCCGTCCAGGTCCGGCGGGTTGATCGCGGCGAGGTTCTCCGCCACGGTCTTGCCGGTGACGGTGAGGCAGTCGCCGTGCAGCAGGCCGGCGTCGAGCAGGGCTTTCATGATCACCGGCACGCCGCCGATCTTGTCGACGTCGGTCATCACGTAGCGGCCGAACGGCTTGAGGTCGCCCAGGTGCGGGATCTTGTCCCCGATCCGGTTGAAGTCTTCCAGCGTCAGCTCCACCTCGGCTTCGCGGGCGATCGCGAGCAGGTGCAGCACGGCGTTGGTGGAACCGCCGAAGGCCATGGTGACGGCAATCGCGTTCTCGAACGCCTTGCGCGTCATAATGTCCCGGGCCGTGATGCCCAGGCGCAGGAGGTTGACCACGGCCTCGCCGGACTTGTGCGCAAAGGCATCGCGGCGGCGGTCCGCGGAGGGCGGTGCGGCGGAGCCGGGCAGTGACATGCCCAGGGCCTCGCCGATGCAGGCCATGGTGTTCGCCGTGTACATGCCGCCGCAGGCGCCTTCGCCCGGGCAGATTGCTTTTTCGATGCGGTCCAGGTCCTCGCGGCTCATCTTGCCGGCCGCGCACGCGCCGACGGCTTCAAACGCGTCGATGAGGGTGACTTCCTTTTCGGAGCCGTCCTCAAGCTTGACCCAGCCGGGCATGATGGAGCCGGCATAGAGGAACACAGAGGCCAGGTCCAGGCGGGCCGCCGCCATCAGCATGCCGGGCAGCGACTTGTCGCAACCGGCCAGGAGCACAGAGCCGTCGATCCGTTCGGCCTGCATGACCGTCTCGACCGAGTCGGCAATGACTTCGCGGGACACCAGGGAGAAGTGCATGCCCTCGTGGCCCATGGAGATGCCGTCGGAGACGGAGATGGTGCCGAACTGCATCGGGAACCCGCCGCCGGCGTGGACGCCTTCTTTGGCGCCCTGGGCCAGCCGGTTCAACGAAAGGTTGCAGGGGGTGATCTCGTTCCACGAGCTCGCCACGCCGATCTGCGGCTTGGCGAAGTCGTCGTCGCCCATGCCGACTGCCCGGAACATGCCGCGCGCCGGGGCGGCGTGGATTCCATCGGTAACGACCCGGCTGCGGGGCTTGATGTCCGGCTTGGTGTCTGCTGCTGTTTGGGTGTCCTGACTCATGGCTCAAAGTCTAGGGCTCCGCCGCAGACGCCAACGACCCCACAACGGAGCGTTAAGCGGAAAACCGGGAATATTTCGATCAAATAGTGGACTCTCGTCTCACATCATGAACCGCGAGGCCGGTTTGCCTCAGATCCGGTGAGCCGTGTCACGCAGTTCCGGGGCTTCGGCGACACTCTGGGCTTCGGCCTTGAGCATCGCCAGGACCTGCTGGATGGTGGTCCGGGCCGCGACATCCGGACGGGCCAGCGCAACGATGCTCCGGCTCGCCTTCACGCCCTTGAGCGGGCGCAGGACGAACCCCCGGCCCTGGTTGCTGACCGCCGTGTACCGCGGCAGCAGGCTCAGCCCATGCCCGGCGCTGACCAGGGCTTCCAACACCCGCAGATCCGGGAACTGCTGGGCACGGACGGCTTGCGAGTCGGCACGCACCTCGATCTGGCGCAGCACGGTGTCGAAGGGAAAGCCCTCGGGAACTCCCATCCACGGGAAGCCGACGACGTCCTCGGCGCACAGCGTGGCCTTGCCGGCCAAGGCGTGCCCGGCCGGCAGTGCCACATCCAGCGGTTCGTCCAGCAGCGGCACCACAGTCAGGCCCTGGCCGCCGAAAACCTCCGGACCGTCGACGCTGTGCGCCAGGACGATGTCGTAGTCCGCGGTCAGCCCGGCGAACCCGGCAACGCCCGGGTCCTCGAAATGCGCTTCGAACCGCAGCCCTTCCACGGACTTGACCCGGTGGAGCATGCCCGGAAGGAACATCTCCGCGGCGCTGGGAAAGAAGGCCGCCACCACCCTCGTCTGCCAGCCGCGCCGGTACGTGTCGATTGTTGCTTCTGCCCGCGCCATGGCCGTCGACACGTCGGCGGCGGCCCCGGCCATGGCCAGCCCTGCCTCGGTTAGCCGAACTCCCCGGCCGGACTTCTCCACCAGTACGACGCCCAGTTCCTCCTGCAGGGTCTTTAGCTGCTGCGACACGGCCGATGGCGTGACCTTCATGGCCTCGGCGGTGGCGCCGACGGTCCCCCGGCCGGCGAGTTCGCGCAGAATCTGCAGTCGCTTGAAATCCATGAGGCGAGGCTACACGCCGGGGCCAGGTTTGATTGCTGGACAGCCGGCTTCGCCCGGACGTAACGTCAAGCATCGGCAACCCATGCCTCCTGGACTGAAAGGCTCTGCTATGGACTGGATAGTCTGGCTCGTCGTCATCATCGTGGTGGTCGCTGTCATTTGGTGGCTGCTGAACCGCAATAAGAGCCGCCCGGGCGCAGGATCCGCATCCGCTGCAGGCACCGGCACCAGTACCCCGGCCGGCACTTCTGCCGGTCCGACGGCGGCGGCAGGATCTGCTGCCGGTCCGACGGCGGCAGCCATGGCCGCGCCGGACGCAGCGCCGGCGCCTGAGCCGGCCGCGACTGCCCGGGAGTCGGCGCCCGCCCCCGAGGCGCCCGAGTCCCCGGCGGCCACAGCCGCCCCTCCGATCGAGCCGGCCGCCACCGAGGCGGCACCGGAAGCAGCAGGCACATCGGGCAATGCCGAGTGGGAGACCCAGTGGTCCGAGACCGCCCCGCCGGCGGACACCCATACTCCAGCGGCCCATTTTGATCCGGCCCACGGCGCACACGCTGCGGCGGCGGAACCTGGTGCGGGTGCGGAACCGGCAGCCGCGGCGGGCCTTCCGGTCCACCACCCCGAATACACCGAGCCCCACGCGCCGACGCTGCCCGGAGCCGAATCGGCAGCCGCGGAACCGGTCGAGGACGAAAACGCCGCTGCCGGCGGCACCGGCACTGTGTCCGGTACCGGCAGGAGCACGAGCACCGGCACTGGCACCGGCACTGGCACCGGCACCGGCACCGGCACCGGCACCACGATGCCTGCCGCGGCCGGCCCCGTGACGCAGCCCGCGCCCCTCCCTGGCGCAGAAACGATGCAGACAGCAGCATCGTCCGCGGCGGCCGAGGCCTCCGCAAGCCACACGGCCGAGCCCACCGGCCATCTGGCCACTGAGCAGCCCTACGGCGAGGGGTCAGCGGCTCCGGCGGCGGACGGAAGCGGCCCCGAAGGATTCACCGTCAAGGGCAATGCCTCGTCGATGATCTACCACGACGAGACCAGCCCGGCGTATGACGAAACCCGGGCGGAAGTGTGGTTTGCCTCCGCGGCGCACGCCGAAGCGGCCGGGTTCCGGCCGCCGCGCCGGACGCGGCAGTAGCCGCCGGCCCGGCCGGCGTCCCGCACGTTCTCACCATCTCCCTTGATGCTCCCCCGCTTCGCTGGCAGGCGCTTCTTTTCCAGGGCAGCAGCCCGGGCCACCGCCCTGGCCGTTGCGCTGTTGTTCCTGGGCGCCTGTACAGGTGGCGGCCCAACCACGCCCGTGGTTCAGTCAGGCGACGGCACCGCAACCGGCCCAGCAGCCACACCGCCTGAACCGACCGTTGCGGGCCGGATCGACGGGCTGAAACTGCCGTGGTCCACGGTCTACCTGCCCGACGGCACCGCGGTGATCTCCGAGCGCGACACCGCACTGCTCAGGACCATCAAAGGCGGCCAGCTGGGTACGCTCGGCAAAGTGCCCGGCGTCGTACCCGGCGGAGAAGGTGGCCTCTTGGGCCTTACCCTTTCCCCCGACTTTGCCGCGGACCGGTACCTTTACGCGTACTTCACCGCGCCGGCGGACAACAGAATCGCCCGCATGCGGCTGGAGGAGCGCGGCGGCCGGCTGGAGCTCGGTGCCCTGCAACCCGTTTTCACCGGGATTCCAAAGGCCGGCACGCATAACGGCGGACGGATCCGCTTTGGGCCCGATGGCTTCCTGTATGTGGGAACGGGCGACTCGCAGCGCCGCGAACAGCCGCAGGACAGCGGCGCCCTGGGCGGAAAGATCCTCCGCCTCACCGCGGACGGCCGGCCGGCGCCGGGAAACCCGTTCGGCGAGAACCCGGTCTACAGCCTTGGCCACAGGAACGTCCAGGGGCTGGCCTGGGACAGCGCGGGCCGGCTGTGGGCCAGCGAATTCGGCCCCGACGTCAACGACGAGCTCAACCTGATCGTGCCCGGCGGCAACTACGGCTGGCCGGACGTAACAGGCGCCCCGCACCGCTCCGGCTTCCTGGACGCCAAAGTGGTGTGGCCGTCGACGGCGGAGTCGTCCCCCAGCGGACTGGAAATTGTCGGCAGCACCGCCTACCTGGGCGCCCTGCGCGGCCAAAGACTCTGGATTGTTCCCCTCAGGGGCGAATTTGCCGAAGATCCTGTGAGCTATTTCACGCGAGAGTACGGCCGGGTTCGCAACGTTTCACTCGCTCCTGACGGCCGGCTATGGCTCCTCAGCAACGGCCAAAACCCTGATTTTGCGCTGATTTTGGACCTTCACAGCTAGCCGCAACCGGCCCGCACCCTCCGATTTCACAGGACAGCCAATCTCGTGTAGAGTTTCATGTCGTTGCGGAGAACAACGAGGGAAATAAAAAGCCCGCGGTGAACGAAAACAACAGATGCACCTCTAGCTCAACTGGCAGAGCAATTGACTCTTAATCAATGGGTTCCGGGTTCGAGTCCCGGGGGGTGCACCACCGAGAATCCCCGTCCTGCAGGCCTACCGGCCCGCGGGACGGGGTTTCTTTTTTGTTGGCGAAAGCAGCCTCACCGGGCCCAGCTTCCCGACCGGCCGGAGGTGTAACCCTACGATGGTGAGGATGAACTCCATCCGGAAGGCCTGTTACGTGTCCGCCGTGGCAGTGGTGCTCGGGGCATCGCCTCTCGTCCTGGCGTTGCCCGCAGCGGCCGATCCTTGCGGGCCAGCCGGCCTCCTCCCGGCGAAATTCTGTCCGGCACGGCCGACGCCGGGGCCGCCGGCCGCCTCCCCGACGCCCAGCCCGACTGTCCCGGGCAACGTTGCCCCGCCACCGTCGGGAGCCGTGCCTCCCCCAGCACCCTCCCAAAGGCCGACGCCAGCGCCGTCCCAGGGGCAGCCCGTCCAGCCCCCGCAGGTCCCGGCGCCGCCGACGTCGGACCCAGTTCCAGCAGCGGACCAAGACAATGCGGCCCCACCGGCCACGGCGTCTGTTCCGGCTGCTGTCACGACTGGGACCTCCGCGCCTCCAGCGGCGGATGCGAGCCAGCACCCGGACCCCTCAGCGGAGCAGCCGCTGGGTGCCGTGGGCAGCCAAGGTGATTCGGGACCGGACGGGCAGCTCGGCATAGCCGGGTCCCTGCTGGCACTAAGTGGCCTCCTCATCGGGCTCTCCGCGGCAATTGGCCTCCGCCGGCCGGCCCAACCGTGAATCGGCCGCCGGACCGTCACATTTCGGCTGTCACACTTCAATGTGGGGTCGGCGGCCGTCGAGTCACGCCGTGTCCCTAGACCTTCTCGCGGGGCCGGTCAACTACCGTGTCCGGCTCTTCGACTGTGAACTCCTTGCTGCGGCGCGGGAAGCCCCAGAACCTGCTGTCCTTTGCCTCCACGCGGGGCTCCGGGCGATCCTCAGATTCCTTTGCGGCATCCTTCCGGACATCCCGCCAGGAATCCCTGTTGTACGGATAGCACATCACTGACCTCCTTCATGGTGATTGCCCTTTAATCGTCCCTCCGATGCGGTGGCGCGTCGATACTCCGGGCCTGCCCATTTCCGCCTGAACGGCGAGCCGGGCCTGGGGTTCTCTGGGAGCTGTCCGTCGACGCCGCGCGGTCTTCCCGCCGCCATGGGCCGCGGCTAGACTCGACCCAACACACCGGCAAATGGGGGAATCATGGATTTCGTCAGTCTCGACAACACCGGTCACCGCCGCTGACGGCCACTCCCCGCGCTCACAGCCGTCCCCATGTACCCTCTGACCTAGAGAACCAGAGAGTGCATGGAACAACCGCACTCGCCCTGCCACGCCCCGCCCCGCCCCGCCCCACGAAGGATGAACAGCCATGACCGTCCCGCCCAACGCTTCAGCCCCTGGCCCGGGCTGGTATCCAGACCCTGCCGGCTCCGGCCGGCTTCAGTGGTGGAACGGTTCGGCCTGGACCGGGCAGTTCAGTGCACCCCAGTTCCATGCGGCGCCGGCCCAACACCCGGTGGCACTGCGCAGGCGCATCAGTGACCGGACGCCGGTCTACAACCCGTACATCTGGACGATTGTGGCTCTGCCGCTGGTCTCGCTCATCCTGCTCATGTTCTGGAACCCGGCGCTCCGGCTGCGAACCGTGGGCACGCGGCAGATCCCGACAATTGATCCGGCGTCGATCTTCACGGCGCCGTATTTCCTCCTGGTGGCCACCAGCTTCGTGATCTTCGGCGTGTCCGCACTCCTGGCTTATCTGGACTGGGACCGGCTGCGCAAGGACGGCGTGGTCCGTCCGTTCCACTGGGCGTGGGTGTTCCTCAGCCCTGTGCTCTACGTGATTGGCCGCTCCGTGATTGTCCACGAGGTGGCCCCGCGGCGCGGGCTGGCCCCCGTGTGGGCCACCATCAGCGTCACTCTGCTCACCGTGGTGCTCACCGGACTCAAGATGTCCGCCATCTTGGCCACCCTGGCGAACCAGGCCGCGACGATATAGGACTTCGTCGGGCGAGGTTGGCCTGAGGGATGTGCAGCCCCTTGAGCCGGCGGCTAGTTCAGCGGGGCGGTCTCGGCGGCAACGCCCGACTCGGTAGCGGCACCCGGCGCCGCAGCGGCGCCCGGCTCGGCGCCCGTAACGATGGCCGTGGCCTCCGGGGACGTGGATTTGGTTGCCAGCACCCTGACCACGGCCTGGAGCTCCTGGCGCAGCAGATCCGGGTCAATGGGCGTCGCGGCGAGCACGGAGCGTTCCATGTCGGCGGCCGCCGTGACGGCCTGGCGCCCCTGGTCAGTCAGCGACACCACATGGCTGCGCCGGTCGGAGGTGCTGCGCTGCCGCGAAATGTGGCCGTGCGCTTCCAGCCGGCTCAGTGTCTTGCCCATGGTCTGGGCCTGGACCCGGACGAGTTGGGCCAGTTGGGCTTGTGTCATAGGCCCATTCGCCGAGAGCACCTCCATGGCGATCACCCCGGCATGGGTCAGGCCAATGGCCCCCAATTTTTCGTTCCAGGAGTGTTCTACAAGACGTGCTGCCGTGGACAATAGGCGGCCCGTGGGCCAGCGATCCATATCAGGCATACCCAAGAGTATAGCGAGCAGCGGATTCGTCCGGCGCCGATCGCCTCACTAGGCTGGATGATCACCCCACTTCACGACACACCTCACCAAGGAGATACCCGTGCCTGAGCAACTCACCGCCGGTGCCACAGCACCGGATTTCACCCTCAAGAACGCCGAAGGACAGGACGTCAGCCTCCGCGATTTCCGGGGCCGGAAGACAGTGATCTACTTCTACCCGGCGGCCGCCACACCCGGATGCACCAAGCAGGCCTGCGATTTCCGGGATTCCCTCGGCGCGCTTCAGGCCGCAGGTTATGACGTGGTGGGCATCTCCCCTGACCCTGTCCGGAAGCTTGCGGCCTTCGCGGCCGCCGAAGGGCTGACCTTCCCGCTCCTCTCCGACGAGGACCACTCCGTTGCCGAGGCGTACGGGGCCTGGGGCGAAAAGAAAAACTACGGCAAGACCTACCAAGGCCTCATCCGTTCCACCATCGTTGTCGACGCCGACGGCCAGGTCGCCGTCGCGCAGTACAACGTCCGGGCCACCGGGCATGTCGCCAAACTTCGCCGGGACCTGAAACTCGACGCCGGATAGGTACAATAGAGCCTGGCGTCCGCCGCCGGGGTTCTTATCCCGGGACGACGACGGCGCCGCGCGCGAGTGGTGAAATTGGCAGACACGCAGGATTTAGGTTCCTGTGCCTTCGGGCGTGGGGGTTCAAGTCCCCCCTTGCGCACAGAGAGAACCCCGGTCTTCGGACCGGGGTTCTCGTGGTTTCCGGCGTTATTCCGGGGTTTTTCAGGAGTTTTGAAGAGGCCAAAAAGAATTTCACATCCGCACCCATCCGTTTCCTCCGAGCAGCCGAATACCCATTGAGACACCAACCAAGGGTCGGTGCCCAACAGTCGGGAAAGGGCCGCAGCGGCAAAGTTCGCCGCCGGCAAACATCGGCACAACAAAGGAGAAACCGAAATGCAGAACATCAAGCGCACCACGTTCGCCGTTGCAGGTATCGCAGCTGCCGCCATGCTCAGCCTCAATGCCTGTGGTGGGGCCACCGCCTCGTCGGCCCCCGCCTCCTCGGCACCGTCCTCCGCACCGGCGGAATCCAGCATGGCATCCCCTTCCACGACCGCCTCCGCCGCAGCCATGGATCCGGCCGCCAACCTTGTCGGCTCCGGTTGCGCCGCCTACGCCGCCCAGGTTCCCAGCGGTGCCGGCTCCGTCTCCGGCATGGCACTTGACCCGGTGGCCACCGCGGCGTCCAACAACCCGATCCTCACCACCTTGACCGCCGCTGTTTCCGGCAAGCTCAACCCCAAGGTCAACCTGGTGGACACGCTCAACGGCAGCGAATTCACCGTCTTCGCCCCGACGGATGACGCCTTCAAGAAGATCGACGCCGCCACGATCGAGGCCCTGAAGACGGATGACGCCACGCTGAGCAAAATCCTGACCTACCACGTAGTCCCCGGCAAGATCACCCCGGACCAGATCGTCGGCACCCACAAGACGGTTCAGGGCGGTTCGGTAACGGTAACCGGCACCAAGGATGCCCTCAAGGTTGACGACGCCAACGTTGTCTGCGGCGGCGTCCAGACTGCCAACGCCACTGTCTACATGGTCGACTCAGTCCTGATGCCCAAGTAGGCAGCTTCAAGCCCTCCTGCCCGGCTCCAGCCTGACTCCCTGGACCACTAGGAGAAGCGAAGGCCCGCACCCCCAGGTGCGGGCCTTCGCTTTTTGTGGTGCCGTGCCGCAGGGGGCTGATGGCAGGAGACGGTGTGCCACAAAAGCTGGCGGACCCGGCCGTCAACTAGACTGGGGCTGTTCCGCAGCCGGCGGACCATCCAGTTCTTAGAGGTGATTCTCGAGTGCCCAGCAGTACAGTGCCCAGCAGGACAGTGCGGCGGATTGCCGCCGGCATCGGGGCCGCTCTCCTTGTGCTGCCGCTGGCGTCCTGCACGGGCAATCTCGGCCCGGCACCCAGCTCCGCAACCGCCTCTCCCACCTCCACCGCGGCACCCACCGCGGTCTTCACCTTCGGCACCGGCTCGGAGCCGCTGGGGCTCGATCCTGCCCTGGTCTCCGACGTCGAGTCCTACCGCGTCACCCGGCAGGTCCTGGAAGGCCTCGTTGGCGTGGACCAGACCACCGGCCAGCCCACGCCGCTTCTGGCCACCGAATGGTCCCAGAGCGATGAAGGCCGGACCTACGAGTTCAAGCTGCGCGAGAACGTCACGTTCCAGGACGGGACGAAGTTCGATGCCGCCGCGGTCTGCACCAACTTCAACCGCTGGTTCAACTTCTCGCAGGCCCTCCGCGACCAGGCCACGGGCACCACATTCAAGGGTGTGTTCAAGGCCCATGCGGACCAGGCCCCGCTGTCCATCTACAAGAGCTGCACCGCGGTGGCGCCGGACAACGTGCGGATCGGCCTCAGCCAGCCCTTCACAGGATTTCTCCAGGCGCTCACCCTCCCGGCCTTCGCGATCTCTTCGCCCAAGGCCCTCGCCGCCGGGAACGCGGACGTCCTGAACCAGAACCGGGGCGGGCAGCCGGTGTCCGCCTACGGCCTCCACCCGGTGGGCACCGGACCATACGTCTTCGGCTCCTGGGACCCGGGCAGCGTCACCCTGGGCAGCAACAAGGACTATTGGGGCGAGAAGGGACAGATCGGGACCATCAAGTTCGTGACCTACGATCACCCGCAGACCCGGATGCAGGCACTCCTGGAAGGCAAGATCGACGCGTACGACGCCGTCACTGTGGGAAACTTCGACCAACTGGTCAAGAGCGGAAAGCAGATCATCCAGCGGGACCCCTTCTCCGTGATGTACCTGGGCATGAACCAGGAAGTCCCTATCCTGCAGAACCTCAAGGTGCGCCAGGCGATCGAGATGGGGCTGGACAAGGACACGCTGATCCGCCGGTTCTTTATCGACAACACAGCCCAGGCGTCCCAGTTCGTTCCGCCCAAGCTCAGCGGCTTCAACAACAACGCCGCAGCGCTGGGCTACAACCCGGGCAAGGCCAAGGAACTCCTGGCCGAGGCCGGCTACAAGGGTGAGGAGCTGAAGTTCTACTATCCGCTCAACGTCACCCGGCCCTACCTGCCGACACCGGAAAAGGTGTACGCCGAAATCAGCCGGCAACTGACCGCCATCGGGCTCAACATCAAGCCCGTGCCCGTGGACTGGGCAGACGGCTACCTGCAGAAGGTCACCTCTCCGGGCGACCACGCCCTGCACCTGCTCGGCTGGAACGGCTCGTATTCGGACCCTGACAACTTCGTGGGCCCGCTCTTCGGCGAGAACACCGGCGAATTCGGCTACCAGGATCCCCAGGTCTTCTCCAAGATCGCCCGGGCCCGGGGCTTGCCGGACGGCAAGGACCGCACTTCGCAGTACCAGACCATCAATGGGCAGATCGCGGCCACGGTGCCCGCGGTTCCCATTGCCTTCCCGATCTCGGCACTGGCGCTCTCGGACCGGGTCCTGAAGTACCCGGCGTCGCCGGTGCTTAATGAAGTTTTCACAAAGGTCGAGCTAAGGCCTTGACGCCCGGGGTCAATTTCAGTTAGTGGGCGGTGCGGGATATTCTGTGACAGCCAGAGCCGCTGCTATCGGAGACTGATTGTGACTTTCATTTCCAAGACCCAACATGCCGACGTCGTCCTGATTGGCGGCGGCATCATGAGCGCCACGCTCGGTGCTTTCATCAAGCAGCTTGAGCCGAACTGGACCATCTCGCTGTTCGAGAAGCTCGACGAACCCGGGCTGGAAAGCTCCGGCCCGTGGAACAACGCCGGCACCGGACACGCGGCGCTGTGTGAGCTTAATTACTCCCCCGCAGCCAAAGACGGCTCGGTGGACCCCGGCAAGGCCCTGAACATCAACGAACAGTTCCAGCTGTCCCGCCAGTTCTGGTCCCATCTCGTCTCGAATTCCCTGATCGGCTCCCCCAAGGGCTTCATCAACACCGTTCCGCACATGAGCTTCGTGATCGGCGAGGACCACACCAAGTTCCTCCGCACCCGCTACGAGGCCCTCAAGCCGAACCCGCTGTTCCGCTCGATGGAGTATTCCGAGGACCACGCCCAGATCGCCAAGTGGGCACCGCTGATCGTCAAGGGCCGCGACCCGAAGCAGCGGGTCGCGGCAACCCGCGCCGCCGAGGGCACCGACGTCGATTTCGGTGCCCTGACCCGCGAGCTGACCACGTACCTGGGCAACAACGGCGTGGAGATCAACTACGGCCACAACGTCAGTGACATCAAGCGCGCGTCCGGCGGCGGCTGGGACCTGGCGCTCAAGCACCCGCGCTCCGGTGAGCACGGCTCCATCCACGCGAAATTCGTGTTTGTCGGTGCCGGCGGCGGCGCCCTTCACCTGCTCCAGGCCTCCGGCATTCCGGAAAGCAAGGGGTTTGGCGGTTTCCCGGTCTCCGGCCAGTTCTTCCGCTGCACCGACGAGGCCCTCGCGGCCCAGCACAGCGCGAAGGTCTACGGCCAGGCATCCGTCGGCGCCCCGCCCATGTCCGTGCCGCACCTGGACACGCGCTACGTCAACGGCAAGCGCTCCCTGCTGTTCGGCCCCTACGCCGGTTTCTCCACGAACTTCCTCAAGAACGGCTCCTACCTGGACCTGCCGCTGTCCATCCGCCCCTCCAACATCATCCCGATGCTGGCCGTGGCCAAGGACAACATGGACCTCACCGCCTACCTGATCAAGGAGGTCGCCAAGCGCCACGGCGACAAGGTCGAGGCCCTGCGGGAGTACTACCCCGAGGCCCAGGACGGCGACTGGGAGCTCATCACCGCCGGCCAGCGGGTCCAGATCATCAAGAAGGACCCGAAGAAGGGCGGCGTGCTGCAGTTCGGCACCGAGGTCATTGCCGGACGCGACGGCACCATCGGCGCCCTGCTCGGCGCCTCCCCCGGCGCGTCCACGGCCGTGCCGATCATGATCGAGCTGCTCCAGAAGTCGTTCCCCAAGAACTTCAAGGGCTGGCAGTCCAAGCTCAAGGACATGATGCCCGGCTACGGCATCAAACTCAACGACAACCCTGAGCTCGCCGCGCAGCTGGAGGCCCAGACAGCCAAGACGCTGCAACTCGAACAGGTCACCGCCCGCAACTAAGCCGGGGCCGGGCCACGGCTGGTCTACACTGCTGGTTTGGGACCGCTGCAACTCGTTGACGTCCCCGTTTTGATGTCCCGTTGTGCAGGACGCCCTCGACCCACCAGGAGACCATGAGATGTTCCGGCTTGCAAAGCTGTCTCTCGCCAACAGGGCCCTGATCGCGCTGATCACGGTGTTCGCGTCCGTGTTCGGCGTGATCACGATGTCCTCGCTGAAGCAGGAGCTCATCCCCTCCATCGAGTTCCCGCAGATCACGGTCATCTCCTCGATGCCCGGCGCGTCGCCGGAAGTGGTGGACAAGCAGATCAGTGCCCCGCTGGAAAAGGCACTGAACAGCGTCGAGGGCCTGGAGTCGACGTCGTCGACGTCCCGGAACGGCGTCTCCCAGATCTCCCTGGCGTTCACGTACGGCTCCAACCTGGACCGGGCGCGGAACCAGATCGACCGCGCCATCTCCAACGCCAAGCAGGCCTTGCCGAAGGACGTCCAGCCGCAGGCGATCGCCGGGAGCATCAGCGACTTCCCGATCGTGTTCCTGGCCGTGTCTTCGGACAAACCGCTCAGTGAACTCAACGCCGATCTCGCCCGGCTCAGCGTCCCCCGACTGCAGAAGCTCGACGGCGTCAGGGGCGCCGACGTGACCGGCGGCGCCACGCAGCACATCCAGATCCTGCCGCGGCCCAAGGACCTGGCCGCGTCGGGCGCGGGCATCCAGTCCATCAGCGACGCGCTGAAGAACAACGGGGCGTTGGTTCCGGCCGGCACCATCGAGGAACAGGGCAAGACCCTCTCGCTGCAGATCGGCAGCCCGGTGGACTCCCTCGACGCCATCAAGGCCCTCCCCCTGGGCGCGGCCCGCGATGCGGCGACCATCGGCAGTGTGGCAGATGTCAGCCTCGTCGAGGACGCCCGCACGTCCATCACACGGACCAACGGCAAGGAAACCCTCGCCCTGTCCGTGACCAAGAAGCCCGAGGGCGACACCGTCGCGATCTCCCATGCGGTCAAGGACGCCATCGCGCAGCTCGAGGCCGAGCTCGGCTCCAATGCCAAGTTCACCCCGGTCTTCGACCAGGCGCCGTTCATCGAGAAGTCCATCAAGGACCTCACCACCGAGGGCCTGCTGGGACTGGGCTTCGCCGTCCTGGTGATCCTGGTGTTCCTGATGTCCGTGCGAGCAACCCTGGTCACGGCCGTGTCCATCCCGCTGTCCCTGCTGATCACGTTCATCGGGCTCTCGGCCACCGGCTACTCGCTCAACATCCTGACCCTTGGCGCGCTCACGATCGCAATCGGCCGCGTGGTGGACGACTCGATCGTTGTCATCGAAAACATCAAACGGCACCTGAGCTACGGCGAGGACAAGATCACCGCGATCGTGACCGCCATCCGCGAAGTCGCCGGCGCCATCACGGCGTCCACCCTGACCACCGTGGCCGTCTTCCTGCCCATCGCCTTCGTCGGCGATCTGGCCGGTGCGCTGTTCCGGCCGTTCGCCCTGACCGTGACCATCGCCCTGCTCTCCTCGCTGCTGGTCTCGCTGACCATCGTGCCGGTGCTGGCCTACTGGTTCCTGCGCACACCCGCCGTCACAGGCTCCCCGGCCGGTTCTGCCGCTGACATTGCCGCCAAGGCGCACGAGGCCGAGCAGAGCACGCTGCTGCAGCGCGGCTACCTGCCCGTCCTGGCCGGTACGCAGCGGCACCCGGTCCTCACACTTATCGCCGCGGCCCTGGTGCTTGCCGGCACCGTGGCGATGTCACCGCTGCTCGCCACCGACCTCCTGGGCCGCTCCGGCGAGAACAGCATGACCGTCAAGCAGGCCCTGCCGGCGGGGACCAGCCTTGACGAGGCCAGCGCATCGGCGATCCGGGTTGAGGACACCCTGCGGGGCATCGACGGGATCAAGGACGTCCAGGCCACCACCGGCAACGCCCAGACCGGCTTCTCGGCCCTGCTCTCGTCCGGCGCGTCGAATTCGACCTTCACCGTGGTGACGGACGAGAAAGCCAACCAGGGCAAGCTCCAGGACACCGTCCGCAGCGAACTCTCCAAGCTCGGCGACGCCGGAAAGATCACGGTCGGTTCCCAGCAGGGCGGCTTCGGCACGTCGTCGACCGTGGACATCACCCTCAAGGYCGCCACCACCGCCGATCTCCGGACCGCCAGCGACGCAATGGTCAAGGCCATGGACGGCGTTCCCGGCAGCAGCGAGGTGGCCACCAACCTGGCCGCCAGCCAGCCGGTGGTCCAGGTCAAGGTGGACCGGGCCAAGGCCGTCGCGGCCGGCCTGAACGAGGAGCGCGTGGCCGGGGTGCTGGCCGCCACGATCAGCCCGATTCCGGCCGGGACTGTCCGCATCGACACCAACGACTTCCCGGTCCGGATCGGCGAGGGAACCCGCTTCACGAGCATCGACGCGGTCCGGGAGATCCCGCTGCCGACGGCGGCCGGCACCGTCCCGCTCGGCAGCGTCGCCTCGGTGGAGCAGGTGGACGTCCCCGTCTCCATTACCGCCAGCAACGGCCAGCGCACCGCGCGGGTCTCGGTGACGCCGTCGGGCTCCAACCTCGGCGCGGTCAGCACCGAGGTGCAGAACCGGCTCAAGTCAGTGCAGCTGCCGACCGGGGTGACCGCCACGATCGGTGGCGCCACGACGCAGCAGGCCGATTCGTTCCGCCAGCTGGGACTCGCGCTGCTGGCCGCCATCGCGATCGTCTACGTGATCATGGTGGCTGCGTTCAAATCCCTCATCCAGCCGCTGATCCTGCTGGTCTCCGTCCCGTTCGCCGCGACAGGCGCCATCGCCCTGCTCGTGGTGACCGGGGTGCCGCTGGGGCTGCCGTCGCTGATCGGCATGCTGATGCTCGTGGGCATCGTGGTGACCAACGCGATTGTGCTGATCGACCTCATCAACCAGTACCGCCAGCCGCGCAACGGCGAACCCGGGATGAACGTGGCGGACGCTATCACGCACGGCGCCCGCCAGCGCCTGCGCCCCATCCTCATGACGGCGCTCGCCACGGTGTTTGCTCTGACACCAATGGCGCTCGGACTCACCGGCGGCGGCGGATTCATCTCCCAGCCCCTGGCGATCGTGGTGATCGGCGGCCTGATCTCCTCGACCGCCCTCACACTCATCCTGGTCCCTGTGCTGTACCGGCTCGTGGAAGGCCGGCGTGAGCGCAAGGCGCTACAGAAGTCGCTGCGCCGCGGACGCCATTCCGGGCCGGCCGTGACCGAGGACTTCCCGGACGACTTCCCCGAAGACGCTCCCGTGCCAACCGGTTCGCACTAGGAACCAGAACTCGGCGTTCCTGCCTTGTCCCGCGTTGCCCGGTGCGTCCCGTGGGCCGCGTTGGCTGCAGCACGGGCCGCGTGGGCACCGTGGGCTGCGTGGGTTCCGTGCGTTCCCTTCGAGAGCTTCAGGCGCCCACCAGTTGCCGCGGCGGCGTCCCTGTGGCGGGGCCCGCTGGACACCAGGGCCGCGAGGGCTGCGGGTGCGGCGGGGATCATCACTTCGCGCGACGGGTTGCCGGAAAATGTTGCGTTCTCCGGGACGTCTTCACCCTTCATCAGAAAGGCGTCGGCCCCGAGTGGCGAACCTTCGCGCATCGTCGCCCCGTAGTTGACCCAGGCGTCCACGCCCATGGAGCAGCGGTTGCCGATCACGATGTGGTGCCCGTACATGTCCCCCAGCTTGGCCAGTACCGGCACGGCGAGGGCGCTGACCATGAGCTGAGCGGCCTCGAACCAGTTGACGTCGGCGTCGTGGATCCCCAGGTGCCGGGCTATATCGGTGAGGATGGGCGTGTAATAGCCCTGCAGGATTCCGCTGGTGAGCTCCACCAGACACAGAAAAGCTACGACACGTCGCATGGGGCCTTCCGGGCGGGCCGGGCACCTCACGGCCAGCCGATTGATTGCATCCTAGGCCCGGGCTCCTGCCACAGGCGGCAACGCGGCCGGGAAGACGAGCCGGGAAACCCGGCCGGGACGGTGCGGGAATATTCCCCCGTGGCGGGCGTTATACCCGTCGATAGATGCAAATGCATGTAAATTGGTTATAGTAGAAGCAGATCCCGGATCACCCCGGCCACGGAAAGGCACACCATGCAGATCGGCGTATTCAGCGTCAGCGACATCACCACCGACCCCACCACGGGCCGCACACCGACCGAGCACGAGCGCATCAAGGCCGCCGTGGCGATCGCCAAGAAGGTCGAAGAGATCGGCATGGACGTCTACGCCCTGGGCGAGCACCATAACCGGCCGTTCTTCTCCTCCTCCCCCACCACCACGCTCGCGTACATCGCGGCCCAGACCGAGCGCATCATCCTGTCCACGGCCACCACACTGATCACCACCAATGACCCGGTGAAGATCGCCGAGGACTTCGCGATGCTCCAGCACCTCGCGGACGGACGCGTGGACCTGGTCCTGGGCCGGGGCAACACCGCCCCTGTCTACCCCTGGTTCGGCAAGAACATCCAGGACGGGATCGAACTCGCGATCGAGAACTACTCCCTGCTGCGCCGCCTCTGGGATGAGGACACCGTCAACTGGTCCGGCAAGCACCGTACCCCGCTGCAGAACTTCACCTCCACCCCTCGTCCGCTCGACGGCGTCGCCCCCTTCGTGTGGCACGGCTCGATCCGCACACCGCAGATCGCCGAAGTGGCGGCGTACTACGGTGACGGTTTCTTCGCCAACAACATCTTCTGGCCCAAGGAGCACTACCAGCAGCTGATCGGCCTCTACCGCGAACGCTACGAGCACTACGGCCACGGCAAGGCGGACCAGGCCATTGTGGGACTCGGCGGCCAGTTCTTCATGCGGAAGAACTCCCAAGACGCTGTCAAGGAGTTCCGCCCCTACTTCGACAACGCCCCGGTCTACGGCCACGGCCCCTCGCTGGAGGACTTCACGTCCCAGACCCCGCTGACGGTCGGCAGCCCGCAGGAAGTGATCGAAAAGACCCTCACGTTCCGGGAGTACTTCGGCGACTACCAGCGCCAGCTTTTCCTGATCGACCACGCCGGCCTGCCGCTGAAGACCGTCCTGGAGCAGCTGGATCTGTTCGGCGAAGAAGTGCTGCCGGTGCTGCGGAAGGAGTATGCCGCGCTCAAGCCCGCGCATGTCCCGGAACCGCCGACGCACGCCGGCCGGGTGGCCGCCGCGCTGGCAGCGGGACCCACCGACGCCGACGCCGCCGCGGCAGAGACCACCAGCAAGGGCTCATGATGGCGGCCAGGACCACAGAATCGCCGGTACGCCTGGCCGCGGAAACGTGGGAATCCCTGTTCCGGGCCCAGGTGGCGGTGATGCGCAAGCTGCAGGCGGCGCCGGCGTTCAAAGCCCTGGCGCTCAATGAGTACGACGTCCTGTTCACGCTCTCGCGCTGCCCCTCCGGGTGGCTGCGCCTGAACGAGCTCAACGACAACGTCCTGCTGAGCCAGTCCAGCCTGAGCCGGCTGGTGGAGCGGCTCGAAAAGCGCGGGCTGGTCGAACGGACACCGGCCCCCGAGGACGGCCGCGGGATCCTCATCCGGCTCACCGATGCCGGACGGGACCTGCAGAAGCAGATCGGCCGGGAACACGTGCGCGACATCGCCGCGCTCGTGGGCCCGGCCCTCTCCGCCGCCGAACAGCAGGAACTGCTGCGGCTGACCGAAAAGCTCCGCGCCTCGGTCGCCGTGCGCTAAGACCGTCTGAAACCCTGCGCTAAGACCCTGCGCCGGCCCGCTGGCCGGCGCAGCCTACTGGATGGTGACGAGCTTCGCCGGGTCTTCCAGCGGCAGCTCATCGACGACGGCGGTGACGCTGAGTTCCTTCAGCGACAGGCTGCCGCCGACGGTGGACAGGAATGCGGTGTCCGAGGAATCGCGCCCGGCTGTGATCCGCAGCATGCTCTCCCGCGGCGCCAGCCCCGTCGGGTCGATGACGTGCCAGGCGCCGTTGATGTGCGCTTCGGCGACGGCGTGAAAGTCCATCGGGGTCAGGCCCGGGGCATAGACAGCCGCCAGCCGGGCCGGGACGTTCTTGGAGCGCAGCAGGGCAATGGCGAGGTGGGCAAAGTCCCGGCAGACGCCGCGGCGGTGCAGCAGGGTTTCGACGGCGCCGTCGGTCCCCCGCGAGGATCCGCTGACGTAGCGCAGTTCGCTGAAGACCCAGTTGCGGATGGCGTGGAGCAGCTCTTCGCCCTGAAGCCCGCCGAATTCGGCATAGGCAGTCGGCAGCAGCCGGTCCGACTCCGCGTAGCGGCTGGGCCGGACATAGCGGATCAGTTCCATGAGCCCAGGTTCCTCGGGCCGGGCGAAGCCGGTGACGGTGGCCGAATACTCAACCAGCACTTCGGTGGGTTCGGCGAATTCCATGTAGTGGAAGCGCCCGCCGTGATGGTCCGAGAGTTCGGTCACCGGCACGTCCTCGCCTCCCGCGGTTACCGTGAGCGACTCTTCGACCGACCCGTACCCGCCGTTCCGGGCCACGGCCACGGCGAGAGCCACCTTGGTCTCGGCAACGGTCTTGAAGGCCAGGCGGGCGGCTACGGCGCGTTCCATGTATCTCCGTATCTCCGGGATGTGGGATGTGAGGTGGGTGCAGGGGAAGTCGCCGCCAACGGCCCGGGGATGTGCGGGTGGGCGGGACTAGTTTTTGATCTTCAGAGACATTAGCATCCGCTGGACGTTGGCGAATTCGGACCCCTCATTGACGTACTTGGCCGCCTGGTCGAGAGTGTCGAACGCCTTTGCGGGGGCGACCTTCTGGTCAGGCGCCAGCGTTTTCAGCACCGTCAGGTCCCCAAACGAATAGTCCCCCTTGCCGGCCACGCCACGGACCACATTCTGCAACGCGCAGCTCTTGCCGCCGGTGCCGCCCACCACGTTGGTGATGCCGTAGGAGCCGAAGTACTTGTAGCCCTGGATAACCCGGAAGACCACGTGCGGGTCAATGGTTCCCTCGCCGCCGGCGTGCGGGAGGTCAACGGGCACGCTGCTGACCACGACGTAGTCCCGTGCGGCGCCGTCAGCGCAGGCCGGCGCAGGCTGCGGCGGCAGACCGGTCTGCAAGGTGGCCAGGTAGCCGCCTTCAGCGTCCTTCACGGTGATCTTCAGTGCCCCCGGCAGCGCACCCGAGTCTGGAGCAACGGATTGGACGATCCAGTCCTGCGGCACCTCAAAGCTGACGGTCTTTGCCGGGTCGGTAAAGACTTTCCAGGCCCCCGCGCTCGAGCCGGGGGTGGCGGCAGCGCCGGCCGAGGATGGCGGGCCCGACGGTGCGGGACCAGTGGTGGCAGACTGCCTCTCGCTGTCAGTGGTACCGTCCGCCGCGCTGCTGCCTGCAGTCCAGACCGGCGTCCCCTTGCCGTCGCTGCTGCAGCCCGTCAGGGCTGCCGCCACCGCGAGCGCCGCGCCGGTGCGCAGCAGAGCGCTCCGGACTCCGGCGGTGCCTGATCCTCCGAAAGGGGCCGTCCCAGTCATGGTGCCAGCGTAGCCGGGGCGCCGCATGACTCAGAGTTCCCGCATCAGTGTTTCGTAGAAGCGGACGCCCCGGTCCAGCGTCTCCAGGGAAATTTTCTCGTCAACGGCGTGGATGGAACCGCGGGCCCGGACATCCATGAAGAACGGCGCGAAGCGGTACACGGTGCCGCAGATCCCGGTGAAGCGGCGCGAGTCCGTGCCGCCCATCATGATGTAGGGGGTGATGATCGCCTCGGGGAAGACCTGCCCGATGCAGTCCGCCAGCAGTTCCCACTGCGCGGAGTTCGGGGAGACCGGGGACGGGCCGTTGCCCTCCACGACGCGCAGTTCGACTTTCGGGTCGCGGATGATTTTCCGCAGTCGTGCCACGGTGCCCTCGACGGTCTCCCCCACCGCCACCCTGATGTTGGCGTTGGCCTTGGCCGTGGCGGCGAGGACGTTCGCCCCGGAGCTGCCTTCGAGGGTGGTGATGGCGACGGTGGTTCGGGTCATCGCGTTGGTCTCGTTGCCGAGCCGGCCAAAGAGCCAGGTGATCGGCGCCCGGAGCAGGGCGACGTTAGCGAACACGGTTCGCAGCGGCGGCGGCGTGTGCGGGCAGAAGCGGCGCAGCATCTCCGCGGTCACCTCCGGCAGCGACTGCGGGAACGGGCTGCGCTCGATCCGGGTGATGGCGCGGGCCAGCCGGGCCGTCGCGCCCATCCGCGGCGGCGTGGAGGCGTGTCCCCCCTGGTCCCGGGTCAGCAGCTCCACGTCCAGGATTCCCTTTTCGGCCACGCCGACGACGGCGGCCGGGCGGCTCACCCCCGGGAAGGCACCGCCGGCGACGGCACCGCCCTCGTCCAGCACGAGCCAGGGCAACACACCGCGGCCGGCCAGCAGGTCTGCGGCGGCCGCCGCGCTGTTGCCGGCCGTCTCCTCGTTGTTGCCGAACGAGAAGTAGAGGTCATGCGCGGGGGCATGCCCCGCCCGGAGCAAGCTCTCGGCCGCCTCCAGGATGGCAACGAGCTGGCCCTTGTCATCGAGTGTCCCGCGGCCCCACAGGAAGGTGCCGTCGTTGTGGCCGGAGAACGGCGCCTGCGTCCACTGTCCTGGGTCGCCCGCCGGGACGACGTCGTAGTGCGCCATCAGCACCGAGGCGCGCTGCGCGGCCGCTGGGTCCTCCGCCAAGGCGCTGCCGGGCCAGCGGTACAGGAGGGCGTGGCCGTTGACGCGCTCCAGTTCCAGGGCGGCATGGACGGCCGGGTACAGCCGTGGCAGTGCCGCGATGAAGGCCTCGAACTGGTCTGTCTCCACCCCGGCCACGGCCCGGGAGGATACGGTCCGGTACGTCACGAGCTCCGCCAGCGACGCTGCCGCGCGCCCGGCGCTGCCCGGTGTTTCGCCGGCGCTGCCCGGTGTGTACCCCGCGCTGCCCGGCGTGGCCCCGGGGCTCTTGAGGGTATTGCCGGCGGCCGCGTTCTGCAGGGGGTTGCGCATGGGCGAAAGTCTACGGCTGGATGGTCCGCCGGAACGGGTTATTCGGCGCGGGGGTCCGGCCCGGAATCCGGGGCCCAAATTTCGGCCCCGGGAAAGCGGATACGCTGGGGGCATGGCCGAACATGACATTGACCGAACGCACTTTGGGGACCAGGGCGACGTGGCAGGCATGTCAGCGCTCGATATCGCGGACTGGCGGCTGCGGACCTTTGCCCTCTATGCCACCACGCGGAAGATTGCCGCGGACAGCCCGGCGGAGGCCCATTCGTACTGGCGCCAGGAGCGGGACCGCATGTTCGGCACGCACCCGGCCTCGGCGCTGACGGCAGAAGCCAAGGCCAGCTTCGGCGGCCTGAAGACGGCGGACTACGATCCGATCTACCGTTTCCATGTCCCGCTGACCCTCGAGGGCGCCGGCCGGGAGATGAATGTGGAGACCGGGACTGACGGCCTGGTCCGGTTTGTGCGGCTGGGCACCTTCGACCTTCCCGAGATGGGACAGCTCGCAGTCTGGAAGCTCAGGGGCTACGGCGGCGGCATCTTCGTGCCGTTCCGTGACGCCACCGCCGGCCAGCCCGGCGGCAGCTACGGCGCGGGACGCTACCTCCTGGACACCATCAAGGGGGCTTTCCACGGCGTGCGGGGCTCCGGGCCCCAGGCCGAATTCGTCCTGGACTTCAATTTCGCCTACAACCCCTCCTGCGCCTACAACGAAGCCTGGGCATGTCCCCTTGCGGGCCCGGAGAACCGGCTGGCCGTGGACATCCCCGTGGGCGAACTGTACTGAGCGGATGGAGACCCAGCTCGAACAGCAGGCTCCTGCCGCCGCCGTCGTCCGCGGCCAGACCGCCCGCCGCCACCGCGGAATCCTCCGCTACCCGGTGGTCCGGCAGCTCATCCGGTTCACCGGCGTCGGGGTTGTCTGTACCCTGACTTCCTTGGCCCTGTACGCCCTGTCCCGGCCCTGGCTCGGGGCCCAGCCGGCCAACGCGGCGGCCCTGGTCCTGACATCGTTCATGAATACCGCCCTCAACCGGCGCCTGACGTTCAAGATCACCGAGCGCCGCCGGATGAAGCGGGACCACCTCAACGGCCTGATCGTGATCCTCGTCGCGCTCCTGATCACCGGCGGCAGCCTGGCCGTCCTGCACTGGATCGACCCGGATGCCACCGTGGCCGAGGAGCTGTGGACCACCACGATCTCCGGCTTCGCCGCGACCGCGGTGCGGTTCACGATGCTGCGGCACTGGATCTTCCGCCGCGCCCGCCACCGCTAGCTTCCCCAAGGGAGCGGACGCTGCCGACGGCCGTGCGGACCGCGGCCGCCGCCTCCTGCAACTGCGCTGCCGTGACGGTCGAGTCGAAGCTGAAGCGCACCGCCGACTGGGCGACCTCGGGCTCGATGCCCATGGCCAGCAGCACGGGCGACGGCGCATCCGAACCTGCCGCGCACGCGGACCCGCTGGAGCAGATGACGCCCTGGCGCTCGAGTTCCAGCAGCACGGACTCGCCGCTGGTGCCCGGGAAGCAGAAAGATGCCACCGAGGGCAGCCGCTCGGTGGGGTGCCCGGTGAGCAGCGCACCGGGAACACCGGCCAGCACGGCGTCTATAAACCCGTCGCGGAGGGCAGAGACCCGCCCGGCCGGTTCCCGGGGCAGCGTCAGGGCTGTCGCCAGCGCCACGGCCCCGGCGACGTTTTCCGTTCCCGAACGGCGGCCGCGCTCCTGCCCGCCGCCGTGGACCAGCGGTTCAAGCCGGACCCGTCCGCGGACAAACAACGCGCCGCTGCCTTTGGGCGCGCCCAGCTTGTGGCCGGAAATGCTCAGCGCGTCAACGCCCAGTGCGCCGGTGTCCAGCGGCAGCCAGCCGGCCGCCTGGACGGCGTCGGTGTGGAACGGGACGCCGTGGGCGCGGGCCAGCGCCGCGAGCCAGGCGATGGGCTGGACCGTGCCTACCTCGTTATTCGCGTACATGATGCTGACCAGGGCCGTCCCGGGCTGCAGCACCGCGGCAAGGGCCTCTTCCGTCACCTGCCCGAAGCGGTCCACAGGGATCACGTCGACCGCGAAGCCGTGCACCCGTTCGAGGTACCTGGCGGATTCTTCCACCGCGGGATGTTCGACGGCGCTGATCGCCACCCGGTCCAGGCGCGGATCGGCGGCGCGCCGGGCCAGGGCGATGCCCTTGACGGCGAGGTTGTCAGCTTCGGTGCCGCCGGAGGTAAAGACGACTTCCCCGGGGCGGCAGCCCAGGGCCTTGGCGGTTGCGGTGCGTGCCCCGGCGAGCGCCGTGGCGGCCGCCTCACCCAGGGAGTGATGGCTTGACGGGTTGCCGAACTCGCCCGTGAGGTATGGCCACATGGCCTCCAGCACCTCTCGGCGGACCGGTGTGGTGGCCGCGGCGTCGAGGAAGATCACGGTGCGCCTCAGCCGGCCGTCTGTTCCGGGGCAGGAACGGGCTCGACATCCAGCTCAATGTCCAGGCCGAGGTCCAGGGCCGTGACGCTGTGCGTCAGGGCCCCGATCGAGATGACGTCCACCCCCGTGGCCGCGATGTCCGCCACGGTGGCGAGATTGACGTTGCCGCTGGCTTCGACACGGGCCCGGCCGCCCACCAGTTCGACGCCGGCCGCCAGCTCGGCCAGGGAGAAGTTGTCCAGCATGATGGTGTCCACCCCGGCCGCAAGTACGGGCTCGATCTGCTCGATGGTGTCCACTTCCACTTCGAAGTGTGTTGTATGGCCAAGCTGCGCCTTGGCGCCCCGCAGCACCGCGGTCAGCTTCGCCGGATCACCGCCGGTGAGGACCGCCAGATGGTTGTCCTTGGCCAGGACGGCGTCAGACAGGCTGAAGCGGTGGTTGGCGCCGCCGCCGCAGCGCACGGCGTAGCGTTCCAGCACCCGCAGCCCCGGCGTCGTCTTGCGGGTATCTGTGATCCGCGCCGCGGTGCCGTCCACGAGCGCCACGAACTCGGCCGTCCTGGTGGCGATGGCGCTCATCCGCTGGACCAGGTTCAGGCCGACGCGTTCGGCCAGCAGCACGGCGCGGGCGTTCCCGGTCACCCGGGCCAGTGCGGTTCCGGCGGCGAAGGCCTCGCCGTCGTTGACCAGCAGTTCGACGACGGCGCCCGGGTCGGTCAGCTTCATCGCCGCGGTGAAGACCTCCCCGCCGCTCAGCACGCCGGGAACGCGGGCATTGAGCACCGCAGTCGCCCGCGCCTGCGCGGGGATGAGCACCTGCGAGGTGATGTCCCCGTACGGGGCGTCCTCGTCCAGCGCCATGCGGAGGACGGCCAGGACGGCGGCCTCGGGCAGGCTCCCGGCGAGCGCCGCGGCACGGGAGGGCACGGCTTCCGGGGCTGCGGTTTCCGGTGAAGCGGTTGCGTGGGCAGTGGTGGTCACGAGGAAATCCTTTGCATGGAATGGGTGAGGGCTGAGGTGGCGTCCGTGTCGGCCCGGTAATGGGCACCGACGGATTGTGTGCGCTGCCGGGCCGCCGCCACGAGGAGTTCCGCAGCCAGCAGCAGGTTCCGGTCCTCATGGGCATCCTGGCCGAGACAGGCGCTGTGTCCGGCGCTGGGCCCGGCGTGGACTCCGCATTCAAGGCCGGCGGTTTCAGGGCCGGCGGCCCACTGCGCCAGCTGGAGCGCGGCGGCGTCGAGGCCGGCGCCCGTGCGGGTGACTCCCGCAGCCGCGGTCATGAGTCTCCCCAGGGCCGCGCGGGTGAACGGAACCTCCGCCGCGCCGGTGCCGCCTGTCTCTGGGGTAGCAGCCTCTGGGGTAACGGCCGCCGCGGGCGGGACATGGCTGCCCGGCTGGAGGTCCCCGCGTGCCGGCGAGAGCCAGGCCGCCTCCGGCACGGGCGCACGCAGGAAGTCCTCCACCGCACGGCGGCCGAACACGAGGCCCTCAAGCAGCGAGTTGCTCGCCAGCCGGTTTGCCCCCTGCGCGCCCGTGCGGGCGACCTCGCCGGCGGCATACAGGCCCGGAACCGATGTGCGGCCCTTCAGGTCGGTGCACACGCCGCCCATCCAATAGTGGGCGGCCGGGGACACGGGTACCGTCTCCGCGGTCCAGTCGTAGCCGGCGGCGAGGGTGGCGGCCGTGATGGTCGGGAACCGCCGGGCCAGGAAGCCCGCACCCTTCTCTGCCTCGACGCCACGGGCGTCCAGGTAGACCGGGCTGTCCAGCGCGGCCCTGGTGGCCGACAGGTGCAGGGCGATGCTGCGGGAGACGACGTCGCGGGGGGCCAGCTCGGCATCGGGGTGGTAGTCCGGCATGAAGCGGTATCCCGCGGAATCCAGCAGCACCGCCCCCTCGCCGCGGACCGCTTCGGAGATGAGCAGGGCCGGCGGGCCGCCAGGGACCTCCTGGGCGGCAAGGGTGGTGGGGTGGAACTGAAAGAACTCGAGGTCCCGCACCGCGGCGCCGGCACGCCAGGCCAGGGCCAGCCCGTCGGCGGTCGCGACGGAGGGATTGCTGGTGCGGGCAAACAGCCGCCCGGCACCGCCGGTGGCGAGCAGGACGGCGTCGGCAGCGAGCTGCTGGGGCCGTCCGCCGGCCAGGTAGGCCACGCCGGTGACCCGGGCCGGCGTCGGGGGCGTGCCGCCGGGCTGTGACAGAGCATCCGGTTCCGTCAGGAGTTCGGTGACGAACGCGCTGGTCTCCACCCGGAGCCGGCCGTGGACAGCACGATCCAGGACTGCGCGTTCCAGGACGGCGGCGACGAGCCCGCGGGCGATGCAGGCGCCCGTCGCGTCCCCGCCGGCGTGCAGGATGCGCGGCGCCGAGTGCGCCGCTTCCAGGCCCAGGGCCGGTCCGCCGTCGGGACCCGCGTCGAAATGCACGCCATAGCGGCCCAGGCCGGCGATGTCCCGGACGGCCTCGGTGCATAGGACACGGACTGCCTCGGCGTCGTTGAGCCCGGCACCGGCGGCGAGCGTGTCCGCGATGTGTGCTGCCACGGAGTCCCCGGGGGCGGCATCCTCCGGGGCCAGCACGGCGGAGATGCCGCCCTGGGCGTAGAAGGTGTTGCTCTGCTCCAGCGTCCCCTTGCTCAGGAGGACCACCTCGATGTCACGGCCGCTTCCGGTGGCGAGCAGCGCGGCGTAGAGCCCCGCAACCCCGCTGCCGACAATCACCAGCCGCCTGGTCACGGCCGCGCCGCCAGCATGCGTTCCAGCGCCACCTTTGCCGGGGCGGCAACGTCCTCTTCCACGGTGATGCGGTTCAGCACCTCACCGCGGACGAGCGCTTCCAGGACCCAGGCAAGGTAGCCGGGGTGGATGCGGTACATCGTGGAGCAGGGGCAGATCACCGGGTCCAKGCAGAAGATGGTGTGCTGCGGGTATTCCGCCGCGAGGCGGTTCACCATGTTGATCTCGGTGCCGATCGCAAACGTGGTGGGTTCGGTGGCCGCGGCGATGGCTTTCTTGATGAAGTCGGTGGAGCCCGCGGAATCGGCGGCGTCCACCACCTCCATGGGGCATTCCGGGTGCACGATCACCTGCACGCCGGGGAACTCTGCGCGGGCCTTTTCGATCTGGCCAACGTTGAAGCGCTTGTGCACCGAGCAGAAGCCGTGCCAGAGGATCACCCGGGAATCGAGCAGGGTCTGTTCGTCATTGCCGCCGAGGTCCTTGCGCGGGTTCCACATCGGCATCTGCTCCAGCGGCACCCCCATGGCTTTGGCGGTGTTGCGGCCCAGGTGCTGGTCCGGGAAGAACAGCACGCGCTGGCCGCGCTCGAACGCCCACTCCAGCACCGTCGCGGCGTTCGAGGACGTGCAGACGATCCCGCCGCGCTCGCCGCAGAAGCCCTTAAGGGCTGCGGAGGAGTTCATGTAGGTGACCGGGATGACCGGGACCCGGCCGTCGGCGTCGGGCTCCGTGCCGAAGACTTCCTCAAGCTGTTCCCAGCACTCGGTGACCGAGTCGATGTCCGCCATGTCGGCCATGGAGCAGCCCGCGGCGAGGTTGGGCAGGATCACGGCCTGGTCCGGCCGGGACAGGATGTCCGCCGTCTCGGCCATGAAATGCACGCCGCAGAAGATGATCGCTTCCGCGTCCGGCCGGGTCAGGGCCGCATTGGCGAGCTGGAAGGAATCGCCCACGAAGTCGGCATACTCGATCACTTCGTCGCGCTGGTAGAAGTGCCCCAGCACGACGGCGCGGTCCCCCAGTGCCGCTTTGGCGGCGCGGATCCGGGCGTCGAGTTCGGCGTCGCTGGCAAGCTTGTACTCCTCCGGGAGCTGGCCCTGCCGGGGCGTCGAGGCCGGCGCGGCGTCGGCGGAGGAGGCGCCCGGCCCGTAGGCGGGGACACCGGCGAGGGCTTCGGCGAGGTCGTAGTCCCAGGGCCCGCGGGCCAGCGCGGGGCTGCAGGTGGAGGCGGCCGCGCGCCCCGTCATGGTCGTGGCCTGCTCGCGCGTGATCAGCTGGATTGCCGTGTTGACGCTGCTCATGGTGTGCTCCTGTTGTCTGGGTCAAGGCCTGGGCGGCCGGTAAAGCGGTAGAGGCGTGGCGGGCGGTGCTTGCCGCCCTGCAGATAGTGATCGGTTTCTTCGATTTCCGGCGTGGCCTTGACCTGCCGGCGGAAGTTGGCGGGATCGAGTTCGCGGTCCAGGACGGCCTCGTAGACTTCCCGGACCTGGGCGAGGGTGAAGTACTCGCCCAGCAGGTGGTAGGCGATGGATCCGTAGGCCATCTTGTTGCGCAGCCGCCACAGGGCGTAGTCGATGATCGCGTTGTGGTCGAAGGCCAGCTCGCCGAGCCCGTCGGCACGGAACCAGCGCACGTTCTCCGATTCGTCGGCGAGCGCGGCCTCCGTCGGCTGGACGAGCGCCCAGTACACAATCGAGACGACGCGCTGGGTGGGCGAGCGGTGCAGCCCGCCAAAGGCGTAGAGCTGTTCGAGGTAGTTCGGGGCCAGCCCCGTGGTCTCGCGCAGGTTCCGCGAGGCGGCGTCCTGGAGTGACTCGGAATGCGTGAGCGGGCCGCCCGGCAAGGCCCAGAGGCCTTTGAACGGCTCGCGGATCCGGCGCACCAGCGGAATCCACAGCGTGGGCCGTCCGGACCGCTCGCTGGGGCGCAGCGCAAAGATCACAGTGGAGATGGCCAACGACGGCGGAGCGGTCTGGCGCTCCGAGACGTTGGCTGCTGTGGTGTAAACGGTGATCCACCCGCCCTCTTGGGTCCCGGGCGGGTCCGCGATGGACTGCCCGGACAGATCCGGTCCGACCGCCGGATTAGTTATAGTCAATTTGACTAGAACTAATGATACGGCGACGCTGGCCGGGCGCAAAATGTTTCAGGTCACATGCCCGGCCCTGGGGCGGCCCGGGCGTTCGGCCCGGGCTTGCCTGCGGGTGCCGGCACCGGTATTAATCGGGGCTATGGACTCAGAAGATATGGACCCGGAGGGTATGGACGCAGCAGCAGTCAGGGCCTGTTACGCGGGAGCGGCCCAGGCGTTCCTGGAGGTCGCCGGACGGGTACCGCATCAGGGGTGGTCGCGGCCGGCACTGGGTGAATGGGATGTCCGGGCACTGACCGGCCACACGAGCCGCGCACTGACAACCGTGGAGACCTACCTCGCCACCCCGGCCGCCGGGGAGCGGGTGGCGGGTCCGGTGGAATACTTCCTGGCCGTTCGGGGCGTCGCCTCGCCGGATGCGATCGCGCAGCGAGGCAAGGAAACCGGGGACGCCCTGGGCGAGGATCCAGCCGCAGCGGTGCGGGAGCTGGTCCAACGGGTCACCGCCCTCGTCAGGAACACGCCGGACGATGCCCTTCTGGCCACCCCCGCCGGGGTAATGACGCTCGTCGACTACCTTCCGACCCGGACCTTCGAGCTGGCCGTGCACACCCTGGACCTGGCGCGCGCCCTGGGGCTCCCGGCGCCCGCTTCCCTGGCCCCGGCGGTCGCGGCCTCGCTGGAGCTCGCCGGAGCCATCGGCTCCCGGCTGCCGTCCGCCGGTGAGCTGCTGCTCTTGCTCACCGGCCGGACCGGCCTGCCCGGAAACCTGAGCGTCCTCTAGCCCACGGCCCGGTTCACCCGCCTGGCTTCTCACTGCTTGCGGCCGCGGCTTCGAGCAGCGGCAGGGTGCGCCCCTGGAAGTGCGTGTTGAGGACGATCACGGAGGAGGACCGCAGGATCGTCCGGGTGGCAATCATGGCATCGAGGACGCGCTGGAGGTCAGAGTTGGACCGTGCCGCGATGCGGGCCATGAGGTCCGAGCTCCCGGACACGGTGTGGATCTCAATCAGTTCGGGGATCCTCGCCATGGCCTCCACGACGGCGTCGTGCCCGAGATCCTGGTTGATCGTGAGGGAACAGAACGCCACCACCGGGAAGCCGAAATGTGCCGGGTCCGGCTGCGGCACCCAGGAGCCGATCACCCCGCCGGCCTGCATCCGGTCCAGCCGCGACTGCACCGTCGCCCGGGCCACCTTCAGCACCCGGGAGGCTTCCAGGACCGAGGCCCTGGGAGAATCCGTGAAAAATCGGACAATCTTTGCATCCAGCGGATCAACGTCCATGGATTTTTCCTTTCCACGCGGCCCGGGTGGGACAAACCGCCGCCAATACCCTGATTCAGTTAGCAAACTGCCATCATGCTCTCACGCCGCCGGCGCCCCGGCGATCGTTAGCGCCGGCATAAAGACGGTAAATTCAATAGGTCCCATAAGGACGCACAGATCCAAACCACACAAAGGTTCGCCAGTATGACAACGAAGTCCATAGCGAAGTTGCCCACTGCCCTCCCGGCCCCGAAATTGGGGCACAGCATGAAGCCGCGCCAGCTGACCATGATGGGATTGGGCAGCGCGATCGGCGCCGGTCTGTTCCTCGGCTCGGGGGCCGGAATCCAGGCGGCGGGACCCGCCGTCCTGATCTCCTACCTCGTCGCCGGAACCCTGATCATCCTGGTCATGTGGGCGCTCGGCGAGATGGCCGCGGCCAACCCCAACAGCGGCGCCTTCTCCGTCTACGCGCAAAAGGCGATGGGCAAGACCGCCGGCGCGACCGTCGGCTGGCTCTGGTGGCTGCAGCTCGTGGTGGTCATCGCGGCCGAAGCCCTGGGTGCGGCTGCGCTCCTGTTCACCGTGTGGCCGGTGATTCCCGTCTGGGCGCTGTCACTGATCTTCATGGCCCTGTTCACGGCAGTCAACCTCGCCGGCGTGAAGAACTTCGGCGAGTTCGAATTCTGGTTCGCCATCCTCAAGGTCGCCGCCATCGTGCTGTTCCTGGCCATCGGCGCGGCCCTGCTGCTGGGCTGGCTGCCGAACGTCCCGTCCCCCGGGCTCAGCAATTTCACCTCCGACTTCGCCCCGGCAGGCCTGGGCGGCATCGCCACCGCACTCTTTGTGGTGATCTTCGCCTTCGGCGGCACCGAGATCGTCAGCGTGGCCGCAGCCGAGACGGAGAACCCGGCGCACAGCGTCGGCCAGGCGATCCGCACCGTTGTGTGGCGGATCCTCGTGTTCTACATCGGCTCGGTATTCGTCATCGCCGCCGTCCTCCCCTCGACCTCGGCGGCCTTGAAGTCCCCGTTCGCCGGCGTCCTCGACGTCGCCCGCATCCCGGGTGCCGGTGCCGCGATCACCCTGGTCGCCGTCGTCGCGCTTCTCTCCGCGCTGAACGCCAACCTCTACGGCGCGTCCCGGATGGTCTTCTCGCTGTCCGAACGCGGCGAAGCCCCGCGGTTCCTCTCGAAAGTCAACACGGCACGCGTTCCCGTGGTGGCCGTGGGCGTCTCGGTGGCCTTCGGCTTCCTCGCCGCCGTCCTGGAACTGCTCTTCCCCGACCAGATTCTCCCGGCACTGTTCCAGCTTGTCGGCTCCACCTGCCTCGTGGTCTGGGGCACGGCCCTCGTGTCCCAGCTGATCCTGCGGCGCCGGGCGGACCGTGACGGCACCGTGCTGCCGCTGCGCATGAAAGGCTTCCCCGGGCTGACGGTCTTCGGACTGGTGCTCCTGGCGCTGATCTTCGCCGTCGGCTTCAGCAGCCCGGAAACCAGCACGCAGCTCTTCAGCACCCTGGCATTGGTGGCCGGCATCGCTGCGGCGTGCTGGATCAGCGCCCGGATCACCCGCAACCGCCGCGCCAGCGTCGAGGCTGACTAGCCGACCAGCCGGGGCGCTAGACAAATTGTAAGGCGTCCCGGCGCTACGGGCGGCAGAAGTGTGCAGTCTGGGCACCCCGGCCTAGGCTGATTGCCCACCCCGCCGCCGGTGACTAGGGTCACAGGCATGGATACACTTCTCCCCGTGGCTTCCGGCGGCGCTGCCGGGCCGCTCACTGCCGACGAGCTCCGAGAGCTCTATTCGCTGATGGTGGCCGTCCGGCACCTCGACACCTCGGCCATCGCCTGGCAACGGCAGGGCATCATCCCCGGCTACGCCCCCGAGCTCGGCCAGGAGGCGGCCCAGGTGGGCAGCGGCTACGCCGTGGACACCACCCGGGACTTCGTCTTCCCCACCTACCGCGAAATGGGCGTCGCCCGGACCATGGGGGTGGACATGGTGGCCTACATGTCCACCCACAAGGCCACGTGGCACGGCGGCCTGTACAACCCGATGGAATCCCGGCTGGCCCCGATCCAGGCGGTCGTCGCCGGGTCCGTCCTGCACGCCGTCGGCTGGGCCCACGGCCAGACGCTCGATCAGCAAGACGGCGTCGCCCTGACCTACTTCGGCGACGGCGCCTCCTCGCAGGGCGATGTGCACGAGGCGATGAACTTCGCCGCCGTGATGAAGGCCCCGGTGGTGTTCTTCGTCCAGAACAACGGCTGGGCCATCTCGGTCCCCACCGAACGGCAGGTCGCCGGCGGCTCCGTCGCGGCCCGCGCCGCAGGCTACGGGATCCCGGCGCTGAAGATCGACGGCGACGACGTCGTCGCGGTCCTCGAGGCGACCCGCCGCGCCTTCGCCCATGCCCGCTCCGGCAACGGCCCGGTGCTCATCGAGGCCATGACCTACCGCCGCGGCCCGCATTCCACCTCCGATGATCCGGGCCGCTACCGCTCCCTCGACGAGGAACGCGACGGCGCCGGCATTGACCCGCTCGAGCGGCTCCGGCAGCGGCTGCTGGCCGAGGGAATCGCGGACGAGGCATTCTTCGCCGAGGCGCTGGCCGCGGCCAAGGCCGAAGAGGAGCAGATCCGCACCGGCATCCAGGCTCTCGGCTCCCGTCCCGGAACTGAAATGTTTGACCTGGTCTTCCAGGAAACCACCCCTGCCCTGCAGGCCCAGGCCGCCAACTGGCGCGAGGAGTCCGAACATGTCTAACTCGATACTCGAAGGCGCAAACGCCACCGGCGACGACACTGCCACCAACACGGCCGCAGACAGCCCCGCACCAACCACCGTGATGTCGATGCAGCAGGCGCTTAACCGTGCCCTCGACGAGGTCCTCGCGGACAACCCCAAGGCCGTCATCTTCGGCGAGGACTGCGGCCGGCTCGGCGGCGTCTTCCGCATCACCGACGGATTGCAGGCCAAGCACGGCGCGCAGCGCGTCTTTGACACCCCGCTGGCGGAATCGGGCATCCTCGGCATGTCCGTGGGCCTGGCGATGGCCGGGTTCCACCCCATTCCCGAGGTCCAGTTCGACGGCTTCGCCTACCCGGCCATCAACCAGATCGTCTGCCAGATCGCCCGGATGAACTACCGCAGCCGGGGCACCATGCCGATGCCCATTACCCTGCGCGTGCCCAGCTTCGGCGGCATCCGGGCCCCCGAACACCACGGCGAAAGCCTCGAGGCGCTCTTCGCCCACGTGCCGGGCCTGAAGGTGGTCTCGCCGTCCAACCCGCATGAGGCCTACCACCTGCTCAAGTACGCCGCCACGCGGCCGGACCCGGTGATCTTCATGGAACCGAAGTCCCGTTACTGGCAGAAGGGTGAGGTGGACGCCGCCACGCACGATGCAGGCGGCGGCTCCCCCACCGGCGCCAAGGTGATGCGCGAAGGCCGCCACCTCACGCTCGTCGCGTGGGGCGCCATGGTCTCCCGCTGCCTGCAGGTGGCCGAGCTCGCCGCCGAGGACGGGATCGACATCGAGGTCCTGGACCTGCGCTGGCTCAAGCCGATCGACGCCGAAGCTTTGACCGCGTCCGTGCGCAAGACGCGCCGCGCCGTCGTCGTCCACGAAGCGCCGCTGACCTCCGGCCTCGGCGCCGAGGTGGCGCAGCTGATCACCCAGAGCTGCTTCGACACCCTCAAGGCACCGGTGGAACGCGTCACCGGCTTCGACGTCCCGTACCCCTCGGGCGACCTCGAAGATGAATACATCCCGAACATTGACCGGATCCTCTTCGGCATCCAGCGAGTATTGGAGTACAAACGTGGCTGAAATTTCCTTCCCGCTCCCCGATCTCGGCGAGGGCCTGATCGAGGCAACCGTGCTGGAATGGCTGGTTTCACCGGGCGAGCAGGTGGAGCGCAACCAGCCGCTCGTGGAGGTCGAAACCACCAAGTCGGCCGTTGAATTGCCCAGCCCGCAGGCAGGTAAGGTAGTGCGTATCTACGGCGGGCCCGGTGACAAGATCAATGTCGGCGAGCCCCTGATTGTGTTTGAGGTGCCGGACAACACCGCCGGCATCGTGGGCACGGTCCCGAAGGAAGAGGCACCAAAGCGCCGGGTCCGCCTGAGCGCAGTACTTGATGAGGACTAAGAGCATGAGCGGCAGACACACCGGCGAACTGCATTCCCACACCGTGGAGGGCACCGACCCCCAGCTTTACGTGCAGGTGCATGAGCCCCAGAACGACGCCGGGCTCCGTCCGGTCCTGCTGCTGCACGGGTTCTCCTCCTCCTCCAAGCTCAACTGGGAGGACTCCGGCTGGCTGGCCGCGCTCCTGGAGGCCGGCCGGCGCGTCATTACCGTGGACCTGCCCGGCCACGGCCGCAGCGGTGCGCCCGAGGACATGGACTCCTACTCCCCCAGCCGGATCCGCGCGGACCTGCTGCAGATCGTGTTCGACGCCGGCGTGCGGCCGCTGCGCGACGGCGACCCGTCCAGCGGGCTCGACCTGATCGGCTATTCGCTGGGATCCCGGCTTGCCTGGGAGTTCGGCGCCACCCAGCATGAGCTGGTGCACCGGCTGGTCCTGGGCGGCCCCAACGTCGCCGACCCCCTGGCGGACTTCGACCTGATCGCCGCGCAGCGGTACTTGGCCGACGGCACGCCGATCGCGGACGAATCAACCGCCGGGCTGCTGAAGATGGCCATGCTGCTGCCCAGCAACAACATCTTCGCCCTGCTGTCCCTTATCGAGGCGATCAAGACCGAGCCGTACGATCCCGCCGAGGCGGTCCCGCACATGCCCATGCTCCTCGTAGCGGGGGAACAGGACGACCGGGCCGCCTCCATGCCGGAGCTCGCCGCCCTCGGCGCCAAGGCCGGCGGCATGGTCGAACAGCTGGTGCTGCCGGGCCGCAACCACACCAACGCCATCACCAGCCGCGCCTTCAAGCAGGGTGCCATCAGCTTCCTGGGCGTCTAGGCCGACAGGCAGCCGCCAACACAGGCCAACACAAAAAGAGGCACGGACCGCGGTCCGTGCCTCTTTCGTGTCTTGCCTTGCCTACCGGGACAACAGCCTAGTGGTGGCTGCTGACGCCGAGCGGGCGGCCCTTCGTCTCCCCGGCCAGCAGCACGCCGACCGCGGAGATGACGCAGAGGATCATGATGTAGATACCGATGGAACCGGTCCACCCGGTGCCCTGCAGCAGGACCTCAGCGATGGTGGCAGCGAACGCACCGCCGAGGATGGCGCCGAAGGCGTAGCCGATCGAAATGCCCGAGTAGCGGACGTTCGCCGGGAACATCTCGGCGTACATCGCGGACATCGGGCCGTAGGAGAGGCCCAGGCCGATCGTCAGGACGAACAGCGCGACGCCGTAGAGCACGATGTTCTTGGTGTCGATCAGCGCGAACATCGGGATCATCCAGGCAAAGACAATTCCGTAGCCGAGCAGGAACGTCTTGACGCGGCCGATCTTGTCCGACAGCCAGCCGCCCGCCAGGGTGAAGATCAGCCAGCCGAAGGAAGCCAGCGTGGTGGCCAGCAGGATCTGCGCGGTAGGCATTTTCAGGGACTTGGTGGCGTAGGAGATGAAGAACGCAATCAGCAGGTAACCGGCGGCGTTGTTGCCGATGAAGATCATCGTCGAGTAGAGGACGGCCTTCTTGTGGTTGCGGAGAAGCTCGCCCAGGGGCGCCTTGCTCCCTTCCTTGCGCTCCTGCATCTCCTTGAAGACGGGGCTCTCGGCGACCGCCCGGCGGATCAGGTAGCCGACGACGATCAGCACGATGGAGAGCAGGAACGGAACCCGCCAGCCCCAGGCCGCGAAGTCTTCCTTGGACATGGACGTGTTGAGGAAGAACAGCAGGCCCGTCGCGAGGATCATGCCCACGGGCACGCCGATCTGCGGGTAGGCCCCGAACAGGCCACGCTTGCTCTTGGGAGCGTGCTCGACTGCCATCAGCGCGGCACCGCCCCATTCGCCACCGGCGGAGAAGCCCTGGACAACACGGAGCAAGATCAGCAGGACCGGGGCCCAGAAACCGATCTGGGCGTAGGTCGGCAGCAGGCCGATCAGCGCCGTGGCGGCACCCATCATGATGAGGGTGAAGACCAGCATGGCCTTGCGGCCGAGGCGGTCACCGAGGTGGCCGGCGACGATGGCGCCGAGCGGGCGGAACAGGAAGCTGATACCGATGAGGGCAAAGGACAGGATCTGTGCCAGGCCCGGGTTGGAGGCGTTCAGCGGTGCCAGGAACAGCGGTGACAGCAGCGTTGCCGTCAGCTGGGCGAAGATGAAGAAGTCGTACCACTCAATGGTGGTACCGACCAGTGTGCCCGCGAGGACCTTGCGTTCCTCATGCTTGCTGCTGGGGCCCGCCTCGGTATCGACACGTGAAGTTGCGGTCATTGAAACTCCGTTGCTGGGGGCAGAAATACTGCCCGGGGGTGGGTGCGAAGTGGATAACTGATTGCCTCGTGAATTACTGATTGAACGGTCAGTTAGTAACCTGAATACTACTATGAAATGTGTGATAGGGCACACATATTCGCTGAGGAATGTCTTCCGCGGATCAGTCCGCGCGGTTGAGCAGTTCGCGGACCCTGGCCCGGACCGGCTCGCGGTCGTAGCTGTTCACGAGGGCGCTGGCCATGCGGACCGGATCCCCGAAGAAGAAGTACTCGTACAGCGACTGGCGCCCGGAGAACCCGGAAATGGAGGCGTCGAAGGCCAGTTTGAAGAGCCGGACGCGTTCGGGGCCCGTCAGGGACTTGCCCTGCAGGTACAGCTCGATGTCCGCCCGGGCCTCGCTGTTGACGTCCGCCTCGCCCGGCAGGGCCATGAGGCCCGACGCCGAGAACTTGCGGATGATCTGCGGGAAGCGCTGGGCCATCTTCGGATACCAGTTGCGGGCGGCATTCAGGGTGGTCCACTTCGGCAGCATGACGCCGGCGTCGTTGAGCCCGGCGTCGGCCTCGGAGGCGCGGACCAGCGCCTTGCCGATTTCGACGTCGATAATCAGCTCGGCGATGTCTTCCTGAATGTGCTGGAAGCCGTCAATGCCGATCGACTCGGCCAGTTCCGACGCCAGGCCCAGGAAGAACTCGCTCTTGGCGATGGTGCGGGTAACCACCTGGTGGGTCATCAGCGCGCCGGCGCCGGTTTCGGCGTAGAAGCTGTTGCACAGCTGCGGGTTGCCGAGCATGAAGATGCGCTCGTTGKGCACGAAGACGTGGTCAAAGACTGCGACGGCGTCCATTTCCTCATAGCGGGAGGCCAGCGGCTCGTCGTGGGTGCTGCCGCCGTTGTACAGCGAGGTACGGCAGAGGTAGCGCAGGCCCGGGGAGTCGTTGGGGATGGCGAACGCGTAAGAGTAGGGCGCGTCTTCCGGGGTGCCGCGCAGGACGGTGGACGGGAACACGAGGAGCTCGTCTGCGATCGGGGCGATGGTGGCGAGCATGCGTGCGCCCTGGATGACGACCCCGTCCCCGCGCTCCTCCACGATCCGGGCCGAGAGCTGGCCGCCGAGCTGCTCCGAGCCGGAGACCGAGCGGTTAACCTGCGGCGGGATGAGGGTGTGCGTGGCGAGGACGTCGTTTTCCCGGGCCCACTCGTAGTAGTTGCGGATGTTCTCGCCGAACTTCGGATCCGCCTGCGCGAACCACTTGCCGGCCGTGCCCAGCGCCGTGAGCGCGGAGTTCATGTAGTCCCCGGAGCGGCCAAGGAAGCCGTTGGAGGACTCGGCCCAGGTGGAGATGGCGCGGCGGCGCCGCTGGAGGTCCTCAATGGTCTTCGGCACCAGGAAGGATGCGTTGACCAGGTCCCCGGTGCTGGGCGAGGCGTAGGTGAGCGCCTCCTGGTACTTCCGGTCGTGCTGCATGTCGAAGAGCCCGGCGTAGGAGCGGGCCACATTGCGGAAGGCCGGGTGTTCGGCGATCTTCTCGCTGACCACCTCGCCGTCGATCACCACGTGCGGGGTCATGGCGTTGAGCTTGTCCAGGTACTGCCGTCCGGTACGGATACCCATTGGTCTTTCCTCCAGTCGTCGTTGAGCTGAAACGCGTTGAATGGATGTGGTGCGGCGCTAGAGCAGGTCCTCCATGCCCAGCTGGCTTTCCGGGATGGTGGTGAAGGTGCTGTTGGCGAACGCCAGGGCGTCGCCGTTGCGGTAGTTAAAGTCCACTACCTCGCCGATATACAAGGTGTGGTCCCCGCCGTCGTACGCCGCCCAGGGCTTGCATTCGAAATAGGCGAGGACATTGGACAGCCGCGGCGCCGTGTCCCCTTCCACCCACAGCGGCTCGGGGCCGGGGCGGCCGGCGAAGTGCATGGCCAGGTGCCGCTGCTCGGCGCCGAGGATATTCACCGTGAAGGGCCGGCCGGTGAGTTCATTGTGGGCCTTGGCAGTGCGGGCGATGCTCACCAGCACCAGCGGCGGCTCCATCGAGACCGACGTGAAGGAGTTCACGGTGATGCCGTGGCGCTTCGTTACCCCGTCGAAGGTCACGATCGCGACGCCGGTGGCAAACCTGCCGAGGCTGCCCCGGAAGTGGCTCGCCCGCGGCGCAGACAGCGGGCCCTGGCCCTGGACACCCCCGGCGTGGTCGCGTGGCTTGGCAATCATCACTGATCCCCTGCGTTCGTTGCGGTCTTGTTAGGCTGCGGTTTGTATGACCTATGTTTTGGGTCACCTGTGCTTTGAACCCTTGGTGTTCTATAATCGAACAAGTAGTTCCCATATAGAACGCTAGCGGACCGTGAGCCGGAACACAAGGGTTGCCCGGCACGCCCGGCGTCCAGCGACCCCGCACCTAGGATGGACCCCATGACCCCGAACGCCGGCACCGCCCAGGCTTCCCCGTCCCAGACGCTGTCCCGCGGCATCAGGGCGCTGGAGATCCTCGCCGAGGCGCAGCAGCCGCTCACCATTGCCGAACTCGCCGATGCCATGGGCGTCCACCGCTCTGTGGCCTACCGGATCCTGCGCACCCTGGAGGACCATTCGCTGCTGGTGCGCGATGACGGCGGCCGCGTCCAGCCCGGACCGGGCCTCGCCGTCCTGGCCCGCGGGGTCTCCCGCAACCTGCAGTCGGCGGCCCTGCCGGAGCTGACCCTGCTGGCCAACACCCTGACCATGAGCGCCTTCGTGGCGGTCTGGGACCGGGAGGAGTGCGTGACGCTGGTGACGGTGGATCCGCGGCACAGCGGCGCCGCGGTGGTGCAGCACCCGGGGTCGAGGCATCCCATCAGCGCCGGGGCACCGGGCATCGCCATCCAGTCCGCCTTCCCGGAACAGGAGTGGCGGGCCTTGGTCCCGGGCATCCCGTACCGGGCCGAAGCGGCCGAGGCCCGGCGCCGCGGCTTTGCCGCCAGCCATGACGAGGTGATCCCCGGTGTGTCGTCCATTGCGGTGCCGCTGCGCGTGCCGGGCAGCCGGCCTGCCGCCCTCGCCGTCGTCTATATCCGCGCCGCGCAGGATCCGGACGAGGTCGCCGGGGCCCTCACGGAGGCGGCCCGGCGCATCGAGGCGCAACTGGGCTAAGTGCGTGGAACGTGCCGCCGTCGCCCGCTCCCTCCGATGCCCTATCAGTAGATGTCCCCTTGATTGACTTTGCCGCCGTTTTAGGGACCACAAGTGATAGCGCAACGGCGGGTTAGCGGGGGTAGGCGGCCGGTGCCGGCTTCCGCCCGCGTTGCCGCAGTACGACGGCGGCGGCCGTTCCCAGCAGGAACAGCGCCGTGGCGGCGCACACCGGAACCAGGAACGCCGCCGAATACCCGAAGTTCTGGGCCAACTGCCCGGCGATGGAGGATCCGAGCGCGGTGCCGGCGACAATGCCGCTGGCCAGGGCCGTCATGACCGTGCCGAGCTTCCCGGCCGGTGCCACGAGGCCGCCGATGGCGAAAACCGTGACCATGAGCGGGCCGACGGGCAGGCCCAGGACGAACAGCACAAGGACCATGGGCATCGCCGTCGTGGGCAGCAACAGCAGGGACGCGAGCCCGGCCATGAGGGCCGCGCAAGCAATCCAGCGGACGTTCACCGTGAGGCGGCGGGGCCAGTACGCGACCGAGAGGGCGGCAGCCGCAGAGCTCAGTCCCATCGCGGCGTAGAGCAGGCCCGCGAGCTCGGACGTGGCGAAGCTGGCAGAGAAGGAACTCAGGGATGTCTGGGTGGAGCCGAAGAACGTGCCCATGCACACCATCGCCAGCACAGGAAGGGCGACGGCGGCGAAGGTTCTGGCGCGCTGGGCGGCCGTGCGGCTGCCCGCGTGCCGGTCCCCCGCCGCGGCGGGAGCCGTGCCGGCGGGCCGACGCCGCGCTGTGCGGATCACCGCGTGGTGCGTGGGGTGCACGGCGAAAGCGGGTACGAGGACGACAGTCAGCGCAGCGGCGAGGGCCAGCGGCAGCCACGGCGCGAGCAGGCTCGCGAGGATGCCGACCAGTGCCGGGCCGAGCACGAACGTGAGCTCGTCCGCGGTGCTCTCATAGGACAGCGCGGTGTCCAGGTCCGCGGAGTTTGCGGCCGCCCCTCGCCCGGGTGTCCGGGAGGTCAGCGCCATCCAGCGGACGCGGGCCAGCGGACCGACCTGCGGGCAGCTGGCCCCGGCCACGAAGGCCGCGGCCAGCACGGGGACAGCGGCGGCGAGGTCCTGCGCCCCGGGACTGAGGTATGCCGCGAGGATCAGGGCGATGATGGCCACGGTGTTGGCGATGGCGGACACGAGCAGGACGCGGCGCTGGCCGAGCCGGTCGGCGAGGACGCCCAGGACTGGAGCGCCCAGTGCGGAACCGATGCCGACGGCTCCGGCGGCGGCGCCGCCCACGGCGTAGGAGCCCGTGACGGCGGTGACGAGCGTCAGGGCGCCGACGGTGAGCATGGCCAGCGGCAGGCGGGCGAAGAGTCCCAGCGGGATGAAACTGCGGCCGGCGAGCAGCGGCAGCCGCGCAAAGCGGCCGCCCTTGGCGGGCGCGGGGGCCGGCAGTGCGGCAGTCGAAATGAGGGCGTCGGTCGAAAATGGGGCGTCAAGAGTAGACGCCAAAGAAGACGGTGAAGGGTTCATGGTTTCCGGGTTCGCTCAATAGTGCGCATCGTCCCTCCTCCCGATGCGCGCGACCCGGTAACAGATCAATGATAGCCGATGCCCGGACGGCCGGCCCGGGACGGGGGGTCGGCGACGAGGGGTCGGAAACGAGAGCTCAGACCCGGGTGTCGTCGCTGATGTGCAAGGTGGAGCCGCTGCGGCCCTTGACCACCTGGAGCTGGGTGCCAATGCGCTGTTTCATTTCCGCCACATGGCTCACGAGCCCCACTACCCTGCCGCCGTCGCGGAGGCCTTCGAGGGCGTCCATGACTTGTTCCAGCGCCTGCTCGTCGAGGCTGCCGAAGCCCTCGTCCACGAAGAGCGTCTCGATGTCCACGCCGCCGGACTCGTGCTGCACAACGTCTGCCAGCCCGAGGGCCAGGGCCAGTGAGGCCATGAAGGACTCGCCGCCGGAGAGGGTGGCGGTGTCCCGGCGCTGGCCGGTCCACTCATCCACGACTTCCAGGCCGAGGCCGGACTTCGCGCCCCGAGCGGCCTTGGCATCGGTGTGCTGCAGCGTGTAGCGGCCGTCGCTCATGCCGATCAGGCGTTCGGAGGCAGCGACGGCCACCTGCTCAAGCCGGGCGGCGAGGACGTAGCTGTTCAGGCTCATGCGGTAGGTGTTGTCGCCTCCGCCCTTGGCGGCGTCTGCCACGGCGGCGAGCAACGCGGCCCGGTCCCGCGGTTCCCTGCCGGCGGCGGCGAGTTCGGCGTAGTCACCGGCGATGCGTCCGAGGGTCCGGCGCGAGTTTTCCGCCAGCCCGGCCGCCAGCAGGGCTTCCCGGGCTTTGCGGTCGGCCGCCGCCGACTCCGTCCTGAGCTCTTCGAGGGCGGCGTCGCTGACGAGGTCCCCGGCGGCCCGCTCGGCCGCTGCCAAAGCCAGGTCCTCTCCGGCGAACAGTTCCTGGATCCTGGCGGCTTCGTCCTGACCGGCCCGGATGGCCGTTTCGAGGCGTGTTGCCACCGGCGCCGGCAGCAGTGCTTCCCGCGCGGCGGTTTCAGTGCTGAAACCGGCTGCGGGCAGGGCCTGCTCAAGTTGCCGGCGTGCCTCCGCGGTGCGGGCTGCGGCCTGTTCGACGGCCGACTGCGCGGCGTGGGCGTGTTCCAGGACCGCCGTCGTTGACGCCAGGGCGGCGATCCGCTGTTCGAGGGTGGCGTGGCCGGCGCGCAGCTTGTCCAGGGCGCGTTCCAGGGCCGCTGCCTGTTCGTCGATTTCCGCGATCGTGGATTGCGTTTGGGCGATGCCGGCGGCGGCGTCGGCCTGCGCCCGGTCCGCGGCGGCGATGGCCGCCTCGAGTTCTGCCAGCCGGGCCCGGCTGGCGGCAAGGTCCGTGGCGGCGCGGCCGGCCTCGTCGGCCCGTTCGCGGGCCAGTGCCGCTTCCGCGCGGGCTTCCCCGGGAGGTGTGCTGCCGCCCTGGGCTGCCAGGACGGCGACGTTCTGGTGGGCGTCGGCGAGATCGCGCCCGAGGGCAGCGAAGGCCTCTTCTGCCATGTCGCTGGCTAGTTGCGCGGCCTCCTCAGCCTCGGCGACAGCCAGTGCGGAGGCTGCGGCGGGGGCCGGCGCCGGGTGCTCCGGGCTGCCGCAGACGGGACAGGGGACTCCGGCGAGGAGTTGGGTGGCGAGCTCGGCCGCGGCATTCGTGAGCCGTTGCTCACGGAGGTCCAGCCAGTGCTGCCTCCGGTCCTGGTGTACGTTCCGGGCCGCGGCGTGCTGTTCCGAGATTGCCGAGCACCCGGCCTCGGCGGCGAGGAAGCGGCCAACGATGGTCACGAGTTCGTCAGCTGCCGTTGCCTCCTTGGTGCGCAACTGGACTTCCGCGGCCACCTCTTCGAGGGGGCGGATTCCGGCGGAGAGGGCCGCCGACTCGGAGCGCAGGGCGGCCAGGGCGGCGGCACCGGTCCCCCGCCCGGTTTCCAGCTCCTGCAACTGCTGGCGCAGCCGGCGGCCGCGGTCAGTGAGTCCGATGAGCCGGGATTCGTCGGGCAGGCGTTCTGTGAGCACGGCGTGCAGGGACCGCAACCGTGCAAGGGTGCTTCGGACGGCCGCGCTGTCCAACGGGGCATGCGGGCCGGCAGCGTCCCCCTCCCCTGCGTCGATGAGATCCTGCCCGGCGAGCTCCGTGTCCGTCAGCGCCGCGGACCGCAGCCGCCGCGCGGCCTCAGCCAGGGCCGTTCCTGCCAGGTCCTCGGCTGCCGCGGCACTTTCGACGGCCCGCAGCTGGCCGCCAAGCACTTCGGCCTGGCGGTGCAGGCCGAGCGTGCCGGCTTGATCCGCCAGGACGGGGGCGGCGGCGTCGGCGTCAATCCGTCGCAGTTCCGCGGCGGCAAGTTTGGCATGGCGGTTTGCCCGCGCGTTGGCGGCCTCCAACAGTGAGGCATGGTCAGCGGCCTGTTTCTCGGCCGTTGCGGCGGCGGTCCGTCGGCCGTCCGCGGCAGTTGCCGCAGCCTCGTCAAGCCAGGCCAAAAGGGCATCGGGCTGGTCCCTGCCGGGGGCGCCGGCGGGGTCGAGTTCGAGCGCCGCGGTTTCGGACTCTGCCTGCGCCAGCAGCAGGTCCAGCTTCGTGTTGAGGCTTGCGACCTCCGCCTTGGCGGCTTGGGCCTGCCGGGATAGTTCCTGTTCCACGGCTTCAAAGCGCTGGGTGCCGAAAAGGCTCTGCAGCAGCTCCAGGCGGTCCGATGCCTTCGAGCGCAGGAACGCCGCGAAGTCGCCCTGCGGGAGCATCACCACGCGCGTGAACTGGTCCCGGTTCATGCCCAGGACGTCGGCGATCTCGGCCCCGGCCTCATCATTCCGGCCGGACTTCTCCACCCACGCGCCGTCGACGCGTTCGCGCAGCAGCGTGTTGGCCTGCTGGAGCGTGAAGCCGTTCTTGCCCCGGGCGCTCGGCTTGTCCCAGGCGGGCGCCCGGGAGACTTCGAAATGCCGGCCCTTGGCCGAGAACTCGCAGGTGACGCGGGGCTCGGCGGCGGCCTCCGCGTGGTCGCTGCGCAGCCGCTTCCCGTCCTGCCGGGCTCCAGGAACCGATCCGTAGAGGGCGAAACAGATGGCGTCCAGGACGCTGGTCTTGCCCGCGCCGGTGGCGCCGTTCAGCAGGAACAGCCCGTGTGCGCTGAGCCGGTCGAAGTCGATCCGTTCCGTGCCGGCAAACGGGCCGAAGGCGGAAATCTCCAGGCGGTGGATCCTCACAGGGAAACCCCTTCCAGGCGAACGGCTTCGAGGGCCTCGGCGAGAACGGCTGCTTCGGCGTCGGAAGCGGGCCGGCCGCGGACGTGATCGAGGAAGCCGCAGCAGACAGAGAGGTCATCGTCAGCTTCGGCAAGCCGGCTGCTGTAGCTGGCCTTCGGCGCCGCGCCGGGGCCGTCGGGATCGAAGCCGAGCACCAGGGTGTCAGGGAACCGGGCCCGCAGGCGGTCCATCGCCTGTGCGGGGCGGGCGGCGTCCGTCAGCGTGATCTGGCAATAGGCGGCCTCGGCCCAGGCAAAGTCCTCCGCTTCGAGGAGATCGTCCAACTTCCCGCGCAGCACGGCCAAGGTCCGGGGCGCGTCCCAGTGCACTTCGCGCACCCCGCCGATTCCCTCGGCGCCGACCTCCACGAGCCAGCTGCCCTTCGTGTGCTTCGCTTCCGAGAAGGAGTAGGCCAGCGGCGAGCCGGAGTAGCGCACCGCCGGGGAGAGCTCCTGCCGGCCATGCAGGTGGCCCAGTGCGGTGTAGCCAAAGCCGTCGAAGAGATCCAGCGGAACCGCTCCGACGCCGCCGATACTCAGGTCCCGTTCGCTGTCAGAGCTGATGCCTCCGCTGGCGAAGGTGTGCGCCAGGACCACCGAATGGACGGTCCGGGTCTCGCTCCGGTGCCGCACGTCCTCACGGATCCGTTCGGTGGCGGCGCGTGTGACCTCGAAGTGGCTCGCGGTTTCGACGCCCAGCTGCTCGGCGACAAGCCGGGGCTCCAGCCAGGGGATCCCGTAAATGGCCAGCACCGGCGCTGCCTCGTTCTCGGCATCGTCCCCGAGCGGAAAGAGCACGGGCTGGTCCAGTTCGTTCAGCCGCGTGCGCAAATGCACGCCCCCGCGCTCGAGCAGCCGCGACGCGAAGCCCAGCCTGATGGCGGAGTCGTGGTTGCCGCTGGTCAGGACAACTTGGGCGCCGGCGCCGGTGAGGCAGACCAGGGCGTCATCCAGCAGGCCGACGACGTCGACTCCCGGCAGTGCACGGTCGTAGACGTCCCCGGCGATGAGGACAGCGTCCACCTTCTCTTCCCGGACAAAGGTCACGAGCTGGTCGATGAAGGCGCGCTGGGCATCCAGCATGCCGATGCCGTGGAAGGACCGGCCCAAGTGCCAGTCGGAGGTGTGCAATAACCGCATATTCCTACGGTATCGGCTGGCACCGACACTCTTGCGCCACCACCCCGGGAGGGTGACGGAGGTCAACTCAGGGTGATCGTGGCCGAGTGTGGTTATTTTCCGCCCTTGCGGTCGAAGAAGCTGCGGGCTTCGTCGTCCTGGGCGCGGGTGCGGGCGGGCGAAGCGGAGACGGCGGCGGCCTTCCCGTTGCCCAGGTGCCCGGCGCCGCCCGTGTGGGCGTGGTCCACGCCGTCGGCCAGCGCTGGGCCGTTCACTTCGGCGTCGGCCAGCTCGGGGTCGTCGAAGCCGGCGTCGTCCAAGTCGGCGTCGGCGAGCGCCGCGCCGGCCGGGTCAGTGGTCTGGGCAGGCTGAACAGTGGAAAGGTCGAAGCCGCGGAAAACCAGCCCGGCGACGGCCGCACCGACCACCGGTGCCACCCAGAACAGCCACAGCTGCCCGAGCGCATCCGGGCCGCTGAAGATAGCCGACGCCGTGGCCCGGGCCGGGTTGAACGGAACATTGCCCAGCGCCTGGCCCAACTGCAGGAGCATCGCCGTCGTCAGGCCTACCGCGAAGGGTGCAGCCGCCTTGGCGGGATTCCGGCTGCCCGTCGTGGCCAGGAATACGGCCACGAGTATGGCAGTGCCGAGGACTTCCACGAGCAGGACGCCGGCCATGGGTACCTGGATGATCGAGTGCTCGCCGAATCCGGCGGCCACAGTGGCGAATGCGCCCTGGCTGTCGTTGATGGTCGGCACGGTGCGCAGGACGCCGAACAGGGCAACGGCCCCGAGCACCGCGCCCACGAGCTGGGCGCCGATGTGCGCGGCGGCGTCGGTGAGCCGGATCCGGCCGGCGATGGCGTTGCCCACGGTGACGGCGGGATTGAAGTGGCCGCCGGAGACGTAGCCGACGGCCAGCATCGCCGCCGTCAGCGCCAGGCCGGCAGCCAGGGCGGCGGGCAGCGGGTTCGACTGCGGAATGGTGAACAGCGGCACGCCCAGGCCTGCGACCACCACGATCAGGGTCCCCAGCGCCTCGGCGGAGAGCCGGGCCACGAGTCGGGGTCGGGGCGAAACGTCGCTGGCGGCCGGTGGCTGGACGCCAACGGACTCGCGGGCTGGCACAAGCAAGGTCATGGTCGGGATTCCTTTGCTGGTGGCGGCGCGCCCTGGGCTGCAGTTGCGCCGTCGCTGGCCCGCCGCCGGGCGGTGGTCCGGTGCGGCCTCGGCCGCCCGGAGAATAGGTTCGCCAGCAGTCTGCCAGCGGAATCTGGATGTTGGCTGGAATCCGGCTTAGTGCCCCAGGGCCACGGCGGCCACGGCGCTGGCGGCAAGGACCACGACGGCGGCGGCGGCCCAGCGCAGCAGCGCGGCCGGCGGCGCGGCGTTGGACCGCCGGAGCTCCCGCCCGCGGACCAGCACGCACACCCCCACCACGGCCGTCGCGGCCATGGCGGCAAGCGCGCAGACACCAAGGAAATCAATGGGTCCCGTGGCGCCGCCCCGGGACCCCGCGAGCGCCCAGCTGCGCCAGATCAGCAGGTCCGCCACGATGAGGGTCAGCAGCGTCCGGCGCCAAGACAGGGAGGTCCGTTCGGGCTGCAGTCCGGGGTCCCGGGCCGCATGTGGCCTCACCGCGCCACCAGGATCAGTGCGGCGAACACCAGCGCCGCAGCCGAGACGCCGATCGTCATCACCAGCATCACTCCGGAGAACGGCAGCTCCCTGTTGTTCCGCATGGCAGCCTCCATGAGTCCCCACCGGCGGTAGGACAGGGCGGCGAGGCCCGCGCCGAGGAACGCGAGGATGACGCACAGCGCAATGCGCACGGGTCCGGGCGCGATTTCCGGGGCCAGCTGGTCAATGGCCAGGGCGCCGGCAATCAGGGCCAGGGATGTCCGGATCCAGGCCAGAAACGTCCGCTCGTTGGCCAGGGAGAACCTGTAATCGGGAGTGGTCCCGGTCTTCCGCCACGCTGGTTCGCGCATTCGTTTCCTCCACTGCCGGACGGATACGCCGCCGGCGGTTGCTTCGCATGACCGCTGGACGGGTCCTAACAGCACCCTACCGGCGTTCCGCATCCGCCGACGCCCTGCACCAGTCCCCGGCAGTATGTCCCCGGCAGTCAGTCCCCGTAGGGGGTTGGCGGCATTGCAGAGTGCGGGGCAGCGCCGGGTAAATTTGAGGGCATGAGCACCGAGCCCGGGACCAGCCCCGCACCCGCCCCAACACCCGGCCAGCCACACTCCCCCGCGCCGGCCCACGGCTCGCGCATCCACGGCTGCCTGCTGGGCGGTGCGCTCGGTGATTCGCTGGGCTACGCCGTCGAGTTCGACGACATTTCCGCGATCCGCGCCCGGTTCGGGCCCGCGGGCCTCCAGGATTTTTCCGCGCTCGACGCCGGCAGCCCGTTCTCCGACGACACGCAAATGACGCTGTACACCGCGGACGGCCTCCTCGAAGCACTGGAATGGGCCAACGACGGCGTGGCATCGGACATCAACGCGTGCCTGTGGCTCGCGTACCTGCGCTGGCTGGGCACCCAGGGCGTCGCGGTGCCGGCGTCGGCCCCGTTCCAGCCGCCACGCTGGATCGATGCCCAGGATGTCCTGAAGATCCGTCGTTCGCCCGGCAAGGCGTGCCTGAGCGGACTCGCCACGGGCGAGATGGGCACCGTGAAGCGTCCGGTCAATCCGGATTCGAAGGGTTGCGGCACCGTGATGCGCTCGGCGCCGTTCGGCCTGATCCCCCACCTCGAACCCGGTATGGTCTACAAGCTCAGTGCCGATGCCGCATCCCTGACGCACGGGCACCCCGCGGCTCGTCAGAGCGCAGGAGTGTTCAGCCTGGTCATCCATGCCCTGTCCTCCGGCCGCGGTTTGCGCGAAGCGGCGGAATCGGCCCTCGGGCACCTGCGCGGCGGCATCCTGCGCAAGGGCGAAGATCCGGACCCGGACGTTGTGGCACGGCTGGAGGCGGCCCTGCGGCTGGCCGGCAACCTGCCCGGCGGCGGTGGCGCGCTCAGCCCCGAGGACCTGGTCAGCGAACTCGGCGAGGGGTGGGTGGCCGAGGAAGCCCTGGCCGTGGCGCTGTACGCCGTGCTTGCCACCGCCCCGGAAACCGGGACAGAAACGGCGACGGCGGACGCCGGCACTGCGGAGGTCAACACTGCCGAGGCCGATGCCCAGGCGCACTTCCGCGCGGCGATCGCCGTCGCGGTGAACCACAGCGGGGACAGCGACTCGACGGCGTCGATCGTGGGAAACATCCTGGGGGCGTTCTACGGCGAGCGGTGCCTGCCGGCAGACTGGCTCGCGGCGCTCGAGGCGCCGGAGGTCATCCGCGGCATGGCGGCGAGGCTGGCGGCCGTCACCGGCGCGTAGCTTCGGCGGATCTAGGCGCCGCGGAGCGAGATGTTGTTGCAGGCTTCGCAGACATCCGCGGGGATGAGCCCGCGGCGCTGCAGGAAGCCGAAAATGGTGCAGCCGAGGCAGAAGCCGGCAAACGCTTCAAGGGACGCGGCGGCTATCAGCACGGCGAGCAGGACCCACGCCGCAGGCGCGAGGCCCGCAGCCAGCAGCAATGCGGCCGCCGTCGACACGGCGGCACCGATGCCCTGGGCGAATCGCTTTGGCGGACCGGGAACAAGGCGGGTCCGCCCGAGCCAAGGCGTCAGGACCTTGACCGAGAGCTGGGCCAGGGGCGAGATCCGGGGGCCGAACAGCACGCGCAGCCAGAACCCGGCCGCGATGATGGCTAGCCCCCAGCCGAAACCGGTCAGCAGGGTCACCGCGGAAAGCGCCACCACCAGGGCGGCGGTGATCCGGGCTGAGTATTCGTTCACCGGGTTTGGGAACGCGGACACCCTTCGCCAGTCAATGCCGCGGGTCGACGGGACCGATGTCGACGGCACTGCGGGGGCCTGCGCATCCGTGGGTTTGCTCATCCGCCAAGGCTACGAGCGGGCGCGCCGTGGCGGGAATGATTGTTGCGCCATGTGACTGCTTGCTCGGGCAGGGCCGCTCCAGGCAGGGCCGCTCCAGGCAGGGCCGCTCCAGGCAGGACCAGTTCAGGCGGGACCGGTTCAGGCAGGTGCTGCGGCCAGGTGACCGCCGACCATCTGGAGGAATTCCCCCTCGGACAAGACCTCGATCCGCTGCCCGCGTTCGTGCAGTTCCAGGACGCGGCGCGCCTTGCCGGTGAGCCGGCCCGAGCGCAGGTCCGCGGCCACAAAGCCGTCGCCCACCACCAGGACGGTAGTGCGGGCCGTGACCCGGCTTTCAGGCGTGGCGCCGAGTTCGGCGGAGCGGACCTTGGCAACGGGGCGGGGAATCGCCAGTTCGCCGGTGAACACGACGGTCTGGCCGAACAGCGGATGGTCCGGGCTGGCGGCGGCGTTGGGCACCGGGTTGGGGCCTTCCTCCGGCCACCCGGCCACGAACCGGCGGCCAACAGGTGCGCCGGCAGTTCCCTGCGCGAGCGCGTCCAACGCGGCCAGCGTGGCCTTGGACAGCGGGTCGTGCCGGGGGTCGAACGCCGGCTGGTGCGACACCGCCATTCCCAGCGACAGATAGAGTTCCGCGATGCTCGCCGCCCCGTTGCGGGCGGCGATGTCGATCAGGATGCCGGCACAGGCACGGGCGTCCTCGGCGGCGTCGTGGTGGTTGACCAGCGGGACGCCGGCTTCCTCGGCGGCGTAGGGCAGGGAATTGGACACCAGGGAGTAGCAGCGCCGGGACAACATCACCGTGCAGACGTAGTCGTACGCGGGTCCGGCCAGCCCGGACACCTCCAGGCCGGAGCGGATCACGCCGAGATCGAACGCTGCATTGTGGGCCGCCAGCACGTCGCCGCCGATGAACGCGCCGATCTCCGGGAACAGTTCCCCGAACCGCGGCAGTCCCGCCACCTGGTCCGGCCGGATGCCGTGGATCCGGACGTTGTGGTGATCGAAGGTGTCATGGTTTTCCGGTGGCCGCATGAGCCAGGAGGCTTCCTCGACGACGACGCCGCCGCGGACCTTGCTCAGGCCAACAGCGCACGGCGAACCGCGAAAGCCGTTCGCGGTCTCAAAGTCGATCGCCGTAAAGTCCAAAGTCACGGCCCAACTTTACCGCCCGCGGGCGGCGGCCCCCGCACCGGGAACGGGCCCCGGGTCCGGCCGGCGGCCGTCAAGTACCCTTAACGGGTGAACGTAATAGCAATGAGCGACCTCGCCGTGTCCGCCCTTGGCGGTGCCGGCCCCGTCCAGCCGCAGCTGGCCTCCTTCCTGCCCGACTGGCTCAACCCGCAGGTTTTCCTGGCGAATCCGGCCTTCGCGCCGTGGGTGGTCCTCCTTATCTGCGGCATCATCTTCGCCGAAACCGGGCTGTTGATCGGCTTCTTCCTGCCCGGGGACTCCATGCTGTTCACGGCCGGGCTGCTTGTGGCCACCGGCACCATCCAGGTCAACATCTGGGTCCTGACCGCGCTCATCATCGTCGCCGCGATTGTCGGCAACCAGGTGGGCTACCTGATTGGGTCCAAGGCGGGTCCTGCCCTGTTCAACAGGCCCAACTCCAAGCTGTTCAAGCGTGAAAACGTGGATAGCGCGCATGCCTTCTTCGAAAAGCACGGCGGCAAGGCCCTGATCCTGGCCCGGTTCGTCCCGATCATCCGCACCTTCGTCCCGGTGATCGTGGGCGTCGCGCAGATGAGCAAGCGCAAATTCTTCACCTACAACGTGATCGGCGCGGTGCTGTGGGGCGGCGGCGTCACGCTCCTCGGCTACCTGCTCGGGGACAAGGTGCCGTGGGTCAAGGACAACCTGGACATCATCTTCATCGCCATCGTGCTGGTCTCCGTGATCCCCATCGCCATTGAGGTCATCCGGGGTGCCATCGCCAAGCGGCAGGCCGAGAAGTACGGCACGGACGTCGTGGAAGAGTTCATCGAAGAGCACGAGCCGGAAGAAGAGCGCCGGACCCCGTAGCCCAAGACTTAGCGCAGTGCCGCCGCAGTAAGCGCAGCTGTGGACACCGCAGTAAACAAGGAAGGCGCCCCACCGTGTGGGGCGCCTTCCTTCGTTCTGCGCCTGGCGTGGCCACTCCAGCCGGCTACTTCCCGGCCAGGGCCTCGACGATGGCCGGGAGGAGCGCCCGGAACGCATGGCCCCGGTGGCTGATGGCGTTCTTCTCCTCGGAACTGAGCTCGGCGCAGCTGCGGTCCAGCCCGCTCGGCTGCAGGACGGGGTCGTAGCCGAAGCCGCCCTCCCCGCGCGGCTCCCGCAAGATAGTCCCTTCGAGCTGCCCGTACTCCACGACCTCCCGGCCGCCGTCGGGCGAGGACCCGGGCACCGCGAGCGCCGCGGCACAGACAAACGCGGCACCGCGGTACTCATCCGGCACGTCGGCCAGCTGGGCGAGCAGCAACTGCAGGTTCGCGGCGTCGTCGCCGTGCCGGCCGGACCAGCGGGCCGAGAAGACCCCGGGCGCGCCGCCAAGCACGTCCACGGAAAGTCCGGAGTCGTCGGCGATCGCCACGAGTCCCGTGGCCTCGGCCACGGCCCGCGCCTTCAGCAGCGAGTTTTCGGCGAACGTTACGCCGGTCTCGGCGACGTCGGGGGCRCCGACGGCGCCGGCGTCCACCACCTGCGTGTCGACGTCGAGCCCGGGCACCTGGCCGCGCAGCAGCTCGCGGAGTTCCCGGAGCTTGCCTTTGTTGTGGGTGGCGAGGACGAGCCGCGGGGCCGGGCCGTCAGCTGCCGGCCGGTCCGCGGAGGGAGTCTCCGTCACGGGGCCTCCGCGAGGGTGTCGCGCTGGATGGCGGCGAGCTGCTCGGTGCCCAGCAGCGCCAGGTCCAGCAGCTTGTTCAGCTCGTCGCGGTCGAAGGGCGCGCCCTCGGCGGTGCCCTGGACTTCCACGAACTTTCCGGAACCGGTCACCACGACGTTCATGTCGGTCTCGGCACGCACGTCTTCGACGTAGGGCAGGTCGAGCATCGGGACGCCGTCGATGATGCCGACGGACACCGCGGCGATCGTGTCGATGAGGGGCTCGGCGTTGCGGGCGATCATCTTCTTCTCGCGGGCGAACCGGATGGCGTCCGCCAGTGCCACGTACGCGCCGGTGATGGCCGCGGTGCGGGTGCCGCCGTCGGCCTGCAGCACATCGCAGTCCAGCACGATCGTGATCTCGCCGAGGGCCTTGGTGTCGATGATGGAGCGCAGCGAGCGGCCGATCAGCCGGGAGATCTCGTGGGTGCGGCCGCCGATTTTGCCTTTGACGGACTCACGGTCGGACCGGGTGTTCGTGGCCCGGGGCAGCATGGCGTATTCGGCGGTGACCCAGCCGCGGCCCTCGCCCTTGAGCCAGCGCGGCACGCCTTCGGTCAGGGAGGCCGTGCACAGGACCCGGGTGTTGCCGAACTCGATCAGGGCCGAACCCTCGGCCTGCTTGGACCAGCCGCGCGTGATGCTGATCGGTCGCAGCTGGTCGGGAGTACGGCCGTCGGCGCGGATGACGGGGACACTGGGAGCTTGGGAAGTCATGCCTTTAGCTTATCGACTCACCCGGTCCCGCCCGCGCCGGCGGTTGGCACGGGCGGCCAGTGCAGGCTTCAACGCCCGCTAGACGGTGTAGTGCACACCCGCGACGGCGACGGCCACGTCCTTGCCGAAGACGTCCTTGGCCTCGGCCATGACGGTCGTGGGGGACGTCCAGACGGGAATGTGCGTCAGCAGCAGTCGGCGCGCCCCGGCGGCGACGGCGGCCTCCCCCGCCCGCTTGCCGGTCAGGTGCACGTCCTTGATCTCGTCGTCGCGGCCCTCCTCGAACGCCGCCTCACAAAGGAAGAGGTCGGCGTCGCGGGCGGCGTCCTCCAGGCCCGCGCAGGAGTCCGTGTCACCGGAGTAGCTCAGGACGCGGGTCACGGGCGTGCCGTCCGTGGCGGGCTCGGTGACCTCCACGCGGAGGGCGTAGGCCTCCTCGACCGGATGGTTCACCGCATAGGGCGTCACCGTGAACGGGCCGACGCTTACGGGCTTGCGCTCGGACCAGTTGCTGAAGTCGAACTCCTCGTGCATGCCCGGATCCAGGTCCAGGCCGTACGCCGTGGCCATCCGGTCGGCCGTGGCGGCAGGCCCCCACACCGGAATCCTGCCCCGTCCCCAGCCGCCCGGCTTCCAGCGCACGGCGACGTGGAGCCCGCACAGGTCCATGCAGTGGTCCGGGTGCAGGTGCGTGAGGAAGATCGCGTCAATGTCCTCCAGGTCCGTGTAGCGCTGGATGGCGCCGAGCGCCCCGCTGCCGAGGTCCAGGACGATCTTCCAGTTCCGCTCGCCGTCGTTGGCGGTCAGCAGATAGCACGACGCCRGCGAGCCCGGCCCCGGGAAGGACCCGGTACAGCCCACGATGGTCAGCTTCACAGCAGTGTTCCCCCGCCTGCGGATCCGCCCACAAAGTTGGAGATCCGCGGCCGGCCCGTGACGGCCTGGGCGGCGGCGATCATCTCGGGGGTGATCCGGGCGAGGCTGCCGGTGGGGTACTGCGCCGCGACGTGGTCCACGTGGCGGACGCTAAGGACCTCGGGGCCAAGGAAGCGCCGGGCGAGGTGCTCGAACTGCGCGGCGTCGCCGGTGGCGATGAAATTGTGCTCGGGAGCCGTGGCGTCAGTGCGCTCGAGGCCCCGGGAGGCCAAAGCCCGGTAGACGTCCTTGGCCGTTTCCTCGGCGCTGGAAACCAGGGTGACGTCCTCGCCCAGGACGAACGAGATCACACCGGTGAGCAGCGGGTAGTGGGTGCAGCCGAGCACCACGGTGTCCACCCCGGCGGCCCTGAGCGGTGCCAGGTACTCGCGGGCGACGGCAAGCAGTTCCGGTCCCGTGGTGATTCCGGCCTCCACGTACGGTACGAACGCCGGGCAGGCCACCGACGTGATCTCCAGGTCCGGGGCCGCGGCAAAGGTGTCCTCGTAGGCGCGGGAGCCCACCGTGGCCGAGGTCCCGATCACGCCCACCCGGCCCGTGCGGGTTGCCGCGACGGCGCGCCGCACGGCCGGCTGGATCACTTCGATCACGGGAATCCCGTACCGGGCGGTGTAGCGTTCGCGGGCATCGCGCAGCACGGCGGCGGACGCGGAGTTGCAGGCGATGGTCAGCAGCTTCACGCCGGAATCCACGAGCTCGTCCATAACGCCGAGGGCGTTTGCCCGGACTTCGGCGATGGGAAGGGGCCCGTAGGGCCCGTGCGCGGTGTCCCCGACATAGAGGATGGATTCGTTAGGCAGCTGGTCGATGATCGACCGGGCCACCGTGAGGCCGCCGACGCCGGAGTCGAAGACGCCAATGGGGCGCGACCCCAGCTCTGATGCCGGTTCGGGGCCCGTGGGGCCGGTTGCGGTGCTGCTCGCTGGGGAGTCCGCAGCAGCCACTGCCGGATCCATACTCGATGCTGAAGTCATGATTATTCGAGGATAGGGCTTCCCCCCGGGGGCGGCCATCACATTGTGGCGTGCAACTCGTGTCTCATGGGTCACACGCCCGCGCTCAGCGCCGGGCATCGAGCGAGTGCACCATGGCCTGGACCAGCGACTCCTGCAGCCACGTGGTGAAGTTGTACACGAGGGCCAGGTAGCTTTCCACGTCCTCGGCCTGGGCCCAGTCCTGCATGAGGTGGACGTTGTCCGCGTCGGCGTCGTCACGGATGTCGAGGCGTTCGGCCAGCACCAGCCGGACATCGTTGAGCGCGGTGGCCCAGTGCCGGGCGTCGTCCGGGGTCAGGACGAGGTCGTCCCGGTCCAGGCTCAGGGCGGCCGCCTTCAGCGCGCCGATCTTGTTTTCGCGCAGCGACCGCTCGGTGTAGCGGCGGAACTCAAGGGAGGCGTCGTCGTCGTTCTTCATCACGTTCGGCAGCAGCCGCCGCATGGCGCGGTCCGAGGGTTCGCGGGCCTCGGTGTCCAGGCCCACCAGGGCGGCCAGCGGGTCCTCGTTGGCGCGTACCTCCGGTTCAAGCATGGAAATCACGTCGTCAAAGAGGCTTCGCAGCAGTTCCCGCTCGGCCGGCTCAAGATAGCCCTTGATGCCCTTGAGCCCGTACTTGAATGCCTTAGCCACGTTTTCCCTTGCCTTTGCCGGAGCCGCCCGCGTTGCCGCCCGTGGCTTTTTCCACCGTCGCCCAGAGGCCGTAGCCATGCATGGCGACGGCGTGCTGCTCCACCTGTTCCTTGCTGCCGTGCGCCACGATCGAGCGGCCCTTCTTGTGGACCTCCATCATGAGCTTGTTGGCCTTGGCCTCCGAGTAGCCGAAATAGCTGCGGAACACGTAGCTCACGTAGCTCATCAGGTTCACGGGATCGTTCCAGATCACGAGGTTCCAGGGGATGTCCGGGGCGGTCAGCACGTCGCCGGACGTCACTGTTCCGGTCTGGGTGCTCTCCCGTGTGTCGGGGCCGAGCGCAACGCTGAGGGTCATCTGTCCATTCTATGGGGATGCACACTAGAGTGAATTTGTGAGTACCTCCGCTGGCTGGGACCGTCCCCGCACGTCCCTGTACACCGACCATTACGAGCTGACCATGCTGCAGGGTGCTCTGCAGTCCGGCGCAGCCCACCGGAAATCGGTCTTCGAGGCCTTTGCCCGGAGGCTGCCGGACGGGCGCCGCTACGGGATCGTGGCAGGCACGGGCCGGCTGCTGGAGGGGATCGCGAACTTCCGCTTCGGCGAGCCTGAACTGGACTACCTGCGCCGGACCAAGGTGGTCAACGACCAGACCCTGGAGTACCTGGCCGATTACAGCTTTTCCGGCGACATCTGGGGCTACCCGGAGGGTGAGGCGTACTTCCCGAACTCCCCGGTGCTGATCGTGGAGTCCACGTTCGCCGAGGCCTGCATCCTTGAGACGTACCTGCTCTCCGTGCTCAACCATGACTGCGCGATCGCCTCGGCCGCCTCCCGGATGATCTCCGCGGCCGGAACCCGTCCGTGCATCGAGATGGGGTCCCGGCGGACGCACGAGGAATCGGCGGCCGCCGCAGCCCGCGCCGCGGTCATTGCCGGGTTCGACAGCACCTCCAATCTGGAGGCCGGATTGCGCTACGGGCTGAAGACGGTGGGCACGGCCGCCCATTCCTTCACCCTCCTCCATGACACCGAGCGTGAGGCCTTCGAGGCCCAGATTGCCGCCTTCGGGCCGGACACTTCCCTCCTGGTGGACACGTACGACGTCGAAGCGGCCGTCCGCAGCGCAGTCGACCTCGCCGGGGACAAGCTGGGCGCCGTCCGGCTGGACTCCGGCGACCTCGTGGCCCAGGCCCAGTGGGTCCGGCAACTGCTCGACGAACTCGGCAACGACCACACCAAGATCGTGGTGACCTCAGACCTCGACGAATTCGCGATCGCGGCGCTGGCGTCCGCCCCGGTGGACGCCTACGGCGTGGGCACCTCGCTGGTGACCGGTTCCGGTGCTCCGACGGCGAGCATGGTCTACAAGCTCGTCAGCCGCACCGACGATGAAGGCGACTTCATCTCCGTCGCCAAAGCCGCCAAGAACAAGTCCAGCAAGGGCGGCCGGAAGTACGCGCTGCGCAGGCTCAACGAGCGCGGGACCGCCACCGCTGAAATCGTCGGCGTCGGCCATCACCCGGAGGACGACGGCAACGACCGTCCGCTGCTGGAGCAGTTCGTCAAGAACGGCGAGCTCCTGCCCGGGTGGACCGGCCCCGAGGGGGTCCAGCGCGCGCGCCGGCGCCACGCGGAGACCATGCGGGAGCTTCCCGCGGTGGTCAACCGGCTGCAGCGCGGCGAGGCGGCAATCCCCACCATCTACGAGGAGGACTAAATGTCCCGCGCCCTGATCATCGTTGACGTCCAAAACGACTTCTGTGAGGGAGGTGCCCTGCCCGTCGCCGGCGGGGCGAACCTCGCCGGGGAGATCAGCGAGTACGTTGACGCACACCATGGCCAGTTTGACCACGTCGTGGCCACCCAGGACTGGCACATCGAACCCGGTGCGCATTTCTCGGAGGAACCTGATTTCGTGGACAGCTGGCCGCCGCACTGCGTGGCCGGCACCCGCGGGGCCGACCTGCATCCCGATCTCGATCCCGAACACATCCAGGCGTACTTCCGCAAAGGCCAGTTCGCCGCGGCATACTCCGGCTTCGAAGGACTTCTGGCCCCCGAGGACGACGTCCCCACCGGGGACCGCAAGCCCGGTGCCATGCCTGTTTCCGGCACCGGCACGGGCACCGGCACCGACACCGACGAAGCATTGAGTCCCTTCGCCGTTGGCGACGATGCGATCGGTCTGGACGACTGGCTGCAGAGCCACGACGTCGAGGACATCGTGGTGGTGGGGATCGCCACGGACTACTGCGTCAAGGCGACCGCCCTGGATGCCGTCCAGGCCGGCTATTCCGTCACGGTGCTGCGCGGTTTGACGGTCGGAATCGGAGAAGACCTGGACGACGCCGTGGCCGAGATGGAGCTCGGCGGCGTCGATGTCCTCTGAGCCCGCCGCCGCAGTAGACTCGAAATCCTTGCCCTATCGCCAGCCTTGCCATAATGACCGACCCGTAGAACCCCGGAGTACACCATGAAGAAAACCCTGACCGTTCTGATTGCCGCCGGAGCGCTGCTCGGCGCGGCCGGCTGCTCGGCCACGCCGCAGCTGACCAACGAGGAAACCTGCGCCCGGGTCAAGACCGTGGTCTCCGCCCAGTCAGCCACGTCGGACAAGGCCGGCATGACCAGGGTTGCCAACCAGCTGCGGCCCATCAAGGCGGCGGCCTCCGAGGACCTGCGGGCACCGCTGCAGACCATCATCGAATACTTTGACGAGTCGGCCAAGCCCGCCCCGGACACCGCCAAGCTCGAGGAAATGAAGGCCGACTACACCGCGGCAGGCCAGACCTACGGCCAGGTCTGCGGCACCGGCCAGTAACGATAGGCCAGTAGCCGAATCGCGCTAAACAAAGCAGGGTAAACAGTAGGGGGACCAGGCCATCGGCCTGGTCCCCCTACTTTTGCCCTCTGCTTTTGCCTCTTGCGTGTTGCCGTTGTCTTTTTGTTGCGGCTACTTCCGGCCGATGAACCAGTCCTGGAGCTTCCGCAGCCGGGTCTGCAGCTGCTCCTCGTTGGCCTGCGCGACGGCCGGGCCGCCGCAGACGGTGCGGAGTTTGGTGTGGATGACCCCGTGCGGGGTCCCGGTGCGGGCTGACCAGGCCGCGACGTTCTTGGCCAGCTCGGTGCGCAGGTCCATGAGCATCCGGTGGTCCGGCACGGCCGGGGTTGCCGCGGGTAGGGCGTCAGCCTGCGGGGAGCGCTTGTTCTTCCGGTTCAGCTGTTCGTGCTGGCGCTGGCGCAACAGCGTGCCGACCTGTTCAGCGTCCAGCAGGCCGGGGATTCCGAGGAAGTCGAGCTCGTCCTCCGAGCCCACCTCGCCGCCGGTGCCGAACTCGCCGCCGTCGAAGAGGACGCGGTCAAAGGACGCCTGGGAGTCGAGGGCCTCGAATTTGCCCTTCATCAGGGAGTCAGAGGCCTTCTCCTCGCGGTTCGCCTCGTCCATGAGGGAGTCCTCAGGATTGAAGAGGCCGTCGCTGTCTTCCTTCTCCGGGCGGTCCAGGGCGTGGTCGCGCTCGGCCTCCATCGAGTTGGCCAGCGCCATCAGCTGCGGCACAGAGGGCAGGAAGACCGACGCCGTCTCGCCGCGCTTGCGGGCACGCACGAAGCGCCCCACGGCCTGGGCGAAGAACAGCGGAGTGGAGGTCGAGGTGGCATAGACGCCGACCGACAGCCGCGGCACGTCCACGCCTTCGGAAACCATCCGGACGGCCACCATCCAGCGCTTCTCGCTGGCGGTGAATTCCTCGATCTTGCTGGAGGCCTTGGCGTCGTCGGAGAGGATGACGGTGGGCGATTCGCCGGTGATCTTCTTCAGCTGGCCGGCGTAGGCGCGCGCATCCTCGTGGTCGGTGGCAATGACCAGGCCGCCGGCATCCGGGACGCTGCGCCGGACTTCGCTGAGACGTTTGTCCGCGCCGGCAAGGACGGCGGGGATCCATTCGCCGGCCGGGTTCAGCGCGGTGCGCCAGGCCTGCGAGGTGATGTCCTTCGTGACGGCGGATTCTCCAAGCGAGGCCGCCATTTCGTCCCCGGCGCTCGTGCGCCAGCGCATTTGGCCGGAGTACGCCATGAACATGACCGGGCGGACCACATGGTCGCGCAGCGCCTTGCCGTAACCGTAGGTGTAGTCGGCCTTGGAGCGGCGGATCCCGTCGCGGTCCTCGGCATACTCCACGAACGGGATCGGCGAGGTATCGGAACGGAACGGGGTACCGGTCAGGGACAGCCGGCGGGCCGCGGGGTCGAACGCCTCGCGCAGGCCGTCGCCCCAGGACAGCGCCTCGCCGCCGTGGTGGATTTCGTCCAGGATCACCAGCGTGCGGGCGGCCTCGGTCTTGGCGCGGTGCAGCATGGGCTTACTGGCCACCTGGGCGTAGGTCACTGCGACGCCGATGAACCCGCGGCCATGCTGGCCGTCGGCGTTCTTGAAGTTCGGGTCGATCGCGATGCCCACCCGCGCCGCGGCGTCGGCCCACTGGCKCTTCAGGTGGTCAGTGGGCGCCACGATGGTCACGCGGTTGACCACACCGGAATCGATGAGCATGGACGCCACGCGCAGGGCGAACGTGGTCTTACCTGCGCCGGGGGTTGCCACAGCAAGGAAATCCTTGGGATGGATGCTGAAGTAGCTGTCCAGCGCCTCCTGCTGCCAGGCGCGCAGCTTGGGGGCGGTGCCCCAGGCAGCCCGCTCGGGATAGGCGGGGGGAAGCGTGGGTCCGCCGAAAAGTGTCTCTGTCATTGAGGCGCCCTCCAACCGCGCATGGCTGCAGCCGACGGAGAAACCCAATTAAGCACAAAAACACCAATCTTTTTCGGATGGACCCGGCGGAATCCCGCACAGGGAAGTACCCGGACAGCATGGACCGGCAAGCAGGAAGACAGCAGAGCAACAGAGCAGGAAATCGGGGCGCAAAGGCACGCCAGCATGAAGAAACGCCGTCAGGGACGGCTAACGGAACCTGCTTGTTCCGTTTTTGCCGTACTGCCGCTACTTGTCGCCGGAGCCCTTGCCGCCGTCGTTCCCGGGGCGCAGGCCCTCGTAGACTTCCTTGCATTCAGGGCACACGGGGAACTTCTGGGGGTCCCGGCCCGGTGTCCAGACCTTGCCGCAGAGCGCGATGACCGGGTCACCGGTCAGCGCGGATTCCATGATCTTTTCCTTGCGCACGTAGTGCGAGAAGCGCTCCCGGTCACCGGGCTCAACTTCCTGGCGCAGTTCCTCGCGCTCGATCGTGGCCGTAGACGTCCCGGCTCCGGAGAGCTCGCGCATCGGATCGTTTTCGAGAGGATCGGTCATGCTAGTCATGACACCCATCTTAGCCGGTGGAAGTCCGCCGCCGGACCTGCGGGATGCCGGCGTCGGGGCCTAAAGGCCCTGCCAGGCAGGTTTGTGGTCGTAGCTGTGGCGGTAGTAGTCCGCCAGCCGCAGCGACGACGCCGCCGCCTCGTCCAGGAGGACGGTGGCGTGCGGGTGCAGCTGCAGTACGGAGGCCGCACAGATGGCGGCGACGGGGCCCTCCGCGAGATCCCGGACGGCCTGGGCCTTTTGCGCACCGGTGGCGACCAGGATGACGTGGCGGGCATCCAGGATGGTGCCCAGGCCCTGGGTCAGGACGTGGTGCGGCACGGCGGCCAGGCTGCCGAAAAACCGTGCGTTGTCCCGGCGTGTCTGCTCGATCAGGGTCTTGATCCGGGTCCGGGACGCCAGCGACGAGCCCGGTTCATTGAACCCGATGTGGCCGTCCGTTCCGACGCCGAGGAGCTGCAGGTCCACTCCCCCGGCGGCGCGGATGGCGTCTTCATACTCCTGGCAGGCTGCCGGGATGTCCGCCGCGGCGCCGTCGGGCACGTGGACGTTGGCCGGGCTGATGTTCACGCGGGCGGTGAACTCGCGCGCGATCACCTCCCGGTAGGACTCCGGGTGGCCGGCGGGCAGTCCCACGTACTCATCCAGGGCGAAGGCGCGGACCTGGCTGAAGTCCAGGCCGTCGCGCTCGTGCCGTAGGGCCAGCTCGCCGTAGATCGGCAGCGGCGAGGAACCGGTTGCCAGGCCCAGCACGGCGTCGGGCTTGCGGCGAAGAAGGGCCTCCACCGCGTCCGCCGCAAGCGACGCGATCTGCTTGCTTCCGGGAAGGATGACAACTTCCATGATCCTGCCTTTACCTGGCTTACCTGGCGTTCGAGTCCGGGCACTCCCAGCATGCACCCGTCAGCGGTTGACGGCCAGTTGTGCCAGCAGCTCCGGCCCCCGCCGGTCCAGCCATGCTCCGCCGGCCCGCACGCCGGTGGCGAAAAGCGCGAGGCCCAGCACGGGTCCGAGGACAAGCGTGATCCAGCCCGGCACGGGGCTGCCGGTGATGTACTGTGCGGCCACGAGTGCCACTTCGGGCGCCACAAGTACCATCAGCACGGCCATGCCGCCGAACTGCACGGCGAGGGTCTGGGCCACGTTGCCCGGCGGTTTCTTGAACGGGCTGTCTCCCGGCAGCGGGACGCTCACGGTGTAGCGCGCCGAGATCACCGAGGCCAGGCCCAGACCGCTGAAGAGGACGCCGAGCGAGAGGCCAAGGACTGCAGGCAGCTTGTCCCAGTCGCCGGTGAAGAAGAACGGTCCGACACTGAAGATGAGGACCACGGGCAGCGCGAAGCTCAGGCACGCCAGCGCCCGGCCGAGGCGGTCGTCGGCGCCGCGCACACCGGTGGCCACGTGCAGGGCGAACGCGGTGCTGTCATAGGAGACGTCCGAGGAAATGGACCAGGCCAGAAGGAAGGCCGTCAGCGGCCCGACGAACTGGAACGGGCCGTAGAACCCGCTCTGGCTGCCTTGGAACAGGAACAGCACGGGCAGCAGCGGAACCACCACCAGCGCGCCGGCATAGCGGGGATCCCGCAGCCAGTAGTACAGGGACCTCGCGGCGACGGCGGCGGCCGGTGTCGCCGGGAGCAGCCTGAACAGGCCCGCGCCGCCGGTCCGCCGCTTGGCGGTCCCGGCGTAGGGCGGGGTCACCAGGGCACGCTGCAGCAGGACCTTCCACGCCAGGGCCAGGCCCGCCAGTGTGGCCACGGCGATGAGGAATTTCACGGCCGCGGCCCCGTAGTTGCCGGCGGCGAGGTCGCCGCCGAGCGCGAAGGCCGCCCCGGCCGGCGTCCAGGACAGTGTCCGGGCCAGACTGGTCAGGAAATCGCCCGAACCCGCGATTCCCCTCGCGATGCCCGCCACGATGGGGCCTGTGAGCACGAGCGGGATGAGGAAGGCGACGGCGCTGATGTCCTTGAAGCGCCGGGAGCTTGCCAGGCCGGCGGTGGCCGTGGTCACGACCTTGGAGAGCACGACGCAGCTCAGCACGCCCAGCACGGCACCCACCAGGGCGCCGGACGCGGCCGGCAGGCTGCGGGACCAGGTGCCCACCGTGGCGAGGGCAACCAGCGAGGTTGCCAGGCCCGGAATGCCGATCAGGCCGCCCAGCGCCAGCCCTGCCAGCAGCTGCGGCATGGGCACGGCGAAGGTGGTGAAGCGGGCAGGGTCCAGGGTCATGTCCGCGGCGGAGACCGCGACCGGAACGATGGCCCAGCCCAGCAGGGCCGTCGCGCCGCCCAGGACCACCACGGTCTGCGCGAGCTCGATCTCCTGGCCGCGCAGGACGAACAGCCCGCCCGCAAGCAGAACCACGATTCCCAGGGCATACAGGGTGCCGATCCCGAGGCCCACAAGCTGCCACGGGCTGCGCCGGACGCTGTTGCGCAGCAGGGTCAGCTTGAGCCTCAGAAGGTGCGCAACCATTCCAGCCCTTCCGTATGGTTCCGGCCGCCCACGAGCTGCACGAAGCGGTCCTCGAGGCTGGCCCCGGCGCGGACTTCCTCCACGGTGCCGGCGGCGAGGACCCGGCCGCCGGCGACGACGGCGACGTGGTCGCACATGCGCTGGACCAGGTCCATGACGTGGCTGGAGACGATGACTGTGCCGCCCGAGGCAACGTAGCGGTCCAGGATGTCGCGGATGTTCGCCGCGGAGATCGGATCCACCGATTCGAACGGCTCGTCGAGGACCAGGAGCCGTGGTGCGTGGATCAGCGCCGAGGCCAGCGCGATCTTCTTGGTCATGCCGGCGGAGTAGTCCACCACCAGCGTGCCGGCGTCATTGCCCAGGTCCAGCGCTGCGAGCAGTTCCGCCACCCGCGACGCCACCATCTCCCGGTCCATCCCGCGCAGCAGGCCGGCGTAGGTGACCAGCTGCTCGCCGCTGAGGCGGTCGAACAGCCGGACGCCGTCGGGCAGGATCCCCATCAGCTTCTTGGCCTCCAGCGGATGCTGCCAGACGTCGACGCCGTGGACCAGCGCGGTGCCGAAATCGGGGCGCAGCAGGCCCGTCGCCATGGACAAGGTGGTGGTCTTGCCGGCGCCGTTGGGGCCGACCACCCCGTAGAAGGATCCGGCCGGGACGTCCAGGCTGATGCCGTCGACGGCGATCTTGTCGCCGAAGCGCTTGGCGAGGCCGCGCAGGGACAGGGCAGGAACCGGCGGCGAGGACGGGCCGGGCGGCACCGGGGGCTGGAATGTCATGACGCCAGACTAACGCTCCGCCGGCGCGAAAAGGATCGTCCGCAAGGCGTAGGTTTCCGCCCGCGCGAACCGCCTCCGCCACCGGCGGTCTAAAACAAATGCCGGGGTATGGCCCGCTCGTACTGCGGCGGCCACGCAAGGTCATGGCCGAGCTCGAACGCGGCGCGCAGCCACCAGTGCGGGTCCCGCAGCGCGGCACGGGCTATGAACACGCCGTCGGCCTGGCCGGTGGCCACCGCGTGCTCGGCCTGCCCGGCTGAGGTCAAAAGTCCCACCGTGCCGGTCCTGACCCCGGCTTCGCGCCGGATCCGGGCGGAGAACCCGGTCTGGTACCCGGGGCCCACGGGAATCTGCTGGTGGGCAACGGCCCCGCCGCTGGAAACGTCCACAAGGTCCACTCCGCGCTCCGCAGCGGCACTGGCCATCCGGACCGAGGCCTCGGCCTCGATCCCGCCCGGCGCCCAGTCCGAGGCAGAGATCCGCAGCAACAGCGGCATGGAGTCGGGGATGACCGCGCGGACAGCGTCCACCACAGCGAGCGTGAGCCTGTTCCGGCCCGCCTCGTCCCCGCCCCAGCGGTCCGTGCGGTCGTTGATCAGTGGGCTCTGGAACTGGTGCAGCAGGTAGCCGTGGGCGCCATGGATTTCGATCGTGTCGAACCCGGCGTCGACGGCCCGCACGGCGGCGGCGGCGAAGTCGGCGATCACGCCGTCGATCTGCGCCTCCGTCATCGCCGAGGGCGGCGCGTAACCGTCGAACGCGCCGGTGCCGGGACCCACAGTGTCCCAGCCGCCCTCGGAGGCCGGCACACTGCCCTTCTTGCCTGAGAACGGCCAGTAGGACGACGCCTTCCGGCCGGCGTGCGCCAGCTGGGTGCCGATCTTGGTCTCAGCGGTGCCGTGGCGGTGCACGAAGGACGTGATGCGTTCCCAGGCCGCGGCCTGGTGGTCGTTGTAGAGGCCGGCGTCGCGGGGGCTGATCCTGCCCGCGGCGTTCACGGAGTTGGCCTCGGTGAGGATGAGGGCCGCTCCCCCGGTGGCAAAGGAGCCCAGGTGCATGAGGTGCCAGTCGGTGGGCACCCCCTCGCCCGTGCCGGGCTCGCAGCTGTACTGGCACATCGGGGACACCCAGCCGCGGTGCTGCAGCCGCAGGGACCTCAGCTCCAGCGGCGCGAAGAGTGCCGATCCCACTAGAACAGCACCCGGGCCAGTCCCTGGCGGGCCTTGGCGACACGCTCGTCACCGGTGCCGACGACGTCGAAGAGTTCCAGCAGCCGGACGCGGGCGGTCTCCCGTTCCGGGCCGAAGTTCCGGCCAATGAACGTCACGATCCGGCCGAGGCCGTCCTCGATGTGGCCGCCGGCGATATCCAAGTCCGCAACGCCGAGCTGGGCCTCGAGGTTGTCCGGCTCGTCGGCGGCGAGCCGGCGGAGGGCATCTGCCTCGGGCCCCGTGAAGGTCTGCAGGCGCGCCATGAGTTCCACCTGCGCCAGGCCCGCCTTGGCCTCGGCGTCGGCCGGCATCTCGTTCAGGGCCTGCCGGTAGGCGGCAGCCGCGGCAGCGTAGTCGCCGGCCTCGATCGCGTCGAACGCTGCCTGGTGCAGCGGCGGCAGCGGCGGGGCCTCCGGTTCCCCGCCGCCGGGACCGCCGGTGCCAATCTGTCCGGTCACGCCGTTGGCGGCCGCGACCTTGAGGAGTTCGTCGAACAGGCTGCGTACCTGCTGTTCGTCCGCGCCGCCCTGGAAGAGCGGAACGGGCTGGCCCTTCACGACCGCGACGGCGGTCGGCACGGCCTGGACCTGGAAGGCCTGGGCAAGTTCCGGGAAGACGTCGATGTCCGCGGCCCCGAGGACCAGCCGGCCATCGTAGCTCTCGACGATGTCTTCGAGGACCTCCACCAGCTGGCCGGAGCCTGGCGAGTAGGAGGCCCAGAGGGCGATCACCACTGGCACCTGGGCCGAGAGCTCCACGAGCTCCTGGAAGTTGCCCTCGGTCACGTCCACGCGCAGCGGGCGGCCGGAGTGGTCGGCGGCGCCGGCTGCCGGTGCGGGGCCTGCGGCAGAACCGGCCGGGCCGGCGGCCGCAGGACCGGGCGCGGCCGGTGCCGGAGAGGCCGGCGCCTGCCGCTGTTTCAAGGCGGAGAGATCGACGGCGCCGCGCAGGTTCAGCGGGCTGGCGGCAACGGGCGGGACCGGGCGGGAAGCTGGCGTAGTCATAGCTCCACTCTAGCCATTGAAGTCCTGCCCGGCGCCACCGCGCCCGCCGGCGAGGGCTACTTGAAAGCGGCCCCGACCAGGCCCCGGGTGGCGGCCACGAGTTTCATCGGATCCTTGGAACCGGCCGGCGGAACATAGACAGCCACCGACTCGGCGAAGTTCAGCACCATGCCGGTGCTGGTCTCCTTGCCGCCGGCCAGGGCGGCCGCGTCGTCGCCGATTGTGAGCTTGTCGCCGTCGGCCTTCGGAGTGCCGTCGAAGGAGAAGTTCAGGCGTCCCAGAACCAGTGCCCCGCCGTCGGCGGTGCGGAACACGACAGTGTTCTCGGGGGCCACCTTGTGCGTGAAGGCAAAGGTGCCGTTGACGCCTGAACTGACGACGTCGGCCTGGTAGGCGAGGGTGTCCGCGATGTACGGGGAGGACTGGCCCTCGACGAGCTTGTCCTTGAAGGCGGAGTCTGCCTTGCTCAGGCGGTCACCCAGCCCCGCGAGGGCTTCGTCGCCGCTGTACAGGAGTCCGGACTTGTCCGCGGATGCCAGCGTCTCCGTGCCGGCCCGCCCGATCGCCGGGAAGGTGGCACCGGGCTGCAGCGGCGTACTGCTGACCAGCTTGTAGTTCTCCCGGGGGGAGGCCTGGGTCAGGGTCAGCAGCTGCGGGACGACGTTGCCCTCGCCCTGCGTCACGGCCATGACGGAGCGGGGCCAGCTGCGCTTGTTGGTGACCACCGTGGTCAGCAGCTTCATGGAGCGGACAGGCATGCGGGCCTCGTAGGAGCCGACCTGCGAACGGACCTTGTAGTTCTGCGTGCGCACCTCGAGCTCGGACTTAGCCACGCGCGGCGCCAGCTTGGCGGCGTCCTTGGCAGCGTCTCCTGCATCGACAGCACCGGCAACCTGTTCCAGGACGCGGCGGAACTGGGCGTCCAGCAGCACCGGCGCATCGCCGGTCTGGTCCTCATTGGGAGTGCCCGGGGCCGCACTGTTGGAGGCCGGGGCAGCGGGTGTGGCGGCCGGTGCGCTCGGCGACGGCGCGGGCGTCTGGCTGGCCTGAGCGGCCACCGACGTTCCGGCGACGGCGGCGGCCGTCAGCACGGCCACCACGATGCCGGAACGGCGCGCCGTGCCGGAGCCCTTCTTCTGCTCGGATGCTGTCTTCTCGGGCGCTGAAGCGTCGGGTGCCGTCGAACCCTGTCCCGCGCGGCGTGCCGCGGCCTTGGCCTGCGCGCGGCGGACGAACGCGCTGCCGTCCCCGCCTCCGCCAGTCGGGTTGCCGCCGGTCGGGTTGCCGCCGGTCGGGTTGCCGGTCCGGTTGCGTGACTTCGGCTTGAGGACCAGCAGCGCCGCGCCGGCGATGATCAGCAGGCCGCCGAGCACCATGAGCGGAATGGCCCAGGGCGTCGAGGTGTCGTTCGGGAACGTCATCGTGATGGAACTCGGGGCGGGCTTGGTGCCGTCCGCCGCGAGGAGGAGGGACCAGTCGCCGTCGGCCGGCGCGTTCCACGAGTAGTCCATTTCACCGCTGGCGTTCTCGGTGGCGACCCAAAGGTCCGATCCGGCCGGAGACGGTGCGGCGGCGTCGCCGTCGGTATGCGTCAGCTGCAGCGACTTGCCGTCCTCCGAGACGCCGGCGACGGTGTTGTGCGCCGTCTTGCCCACCCAGGCGTCGACGTCGTCGGGCCGCCCGGCGGCCAGCAGGAAGGCACCCTCGCCCTTGACTTGGATCTTCACGGTCCCGGGGTGCAGCGTCCTCAGCTTCTCATCGAAGACGGTCAGCGGCGCGGCCGTACCCGTCGGAGCGGTGGCCGTAATCGTCTCCGGGGGAGCCCAAAACGCCTTCTGGCCAATACCGGCCAGCAGGGTCAGGAGGCCAAGCAGCATCAGGGCGACTGCAGTCTTGAAACGCAAAATACTACCAATCATCAGCGGACAGTTAGCTTCAATAGTAACCATTTTGTTACCCGCGAGTCAGATCGGCGCCCGGGCACACCCCCGCCCGCGGCTCCCGCGCCGGGTCCCCGCCCGTGAGCTGACAAGCCTGCTGATAGTGTTTGCGGTGATCATCACACCAGCGCCGCCTCAGTGGCGCCGCAGAGAATTAAGGGCATTCAACGCAGTGACTGAACATACGGATTCGTCCTCCGCCGGACAAGAAGAAGCCCAGGAATCCGACAGCCCGGAACGCGGCCCCGAGCAAACCGCCTCCACCCCCCGGCCCGCAACCTCCCGCCCCCGGGTTGCCGCGGCGAATGTCCTTTTGTCCGCGGCCCGGCGCCTGCGCCAGCCCCTGCCGGGAGCCCAGCCGAGAATCCGCTTCGAGATGCCGCCGGAGCATGAGGCCGAGGCCGGGACCGAGGCCCGCTTCGGCAGTCCCGGTCCGCGCATGTCGGCCCAGCACCCCCTGTATATGGGCTTCATGGGTACGGTCGGCGTCGGCTTCGCCCTCCTGGTCTACTGGATCGGGTCAAATACGACGCAGCTGCTCTTGTGGATCATCACGGCGCTCTTCATCACCCTGGGGCTGGACCCGGTGGTTCGCTGGCTCGAACGCCGAAATGTCCCCCGGGCCGCCGGCATCCTCCTGTCCGTATCCACCCTGGCGCTTGGAGTCGCCGCATTTTTCGCCACCCTGATCCCCACGATCGTGCAGCAGGTGACGCAAATCGTGCAGCAGGCGCCCAAGTGGGTCCAGGATTTCATTGACTCGGAATTCTTCCGGAGCGTTGACAGCCAGTTCGGCATCCGGGACCGCATCAGCCAGGAGCTGGAGAAGTTCGTCAACAACCCGGACGCCATGGGCGGCATCTTCGGCGGCGTTGTGGGCTTCGGCTCCACCGTGGCAAACGGACTGTTCGGCGCACTGATCGTGCTGGTCCTGAGCCTGTACTTCCTCGGCGCCCTTCCCGCGATGAAGAAATGGGGCTACCGGCTCGCGCCGCGCTCGCGCCGGGCCCGGGTTGAAGCCCTGTCCGAGGAAATCACCGGTTCGGTGGGCAACTACGTGATCGGCCAGGCCGCCGTCGCACTGCTGAACGCCACGTTCGCGTTCATTGTGATGTCGATCATCGGCGTACCGTTCGCCACGCTACTGGCGTTCGTCGTGGCCCTGCTGGCGTTCATCCCGCTGGTGGGCGGCATGATTGCCGGGTTCCTGGTGACGCTCGTTGCCCTGACCGCCGGCTGGCAGACCGCGCTTGTCTTCGCCATCTGCTATTTCGCCTACCTCCAGTTCGAGGCTTACTTCATCTCGCCGCGGATCATGCAGAAAGCCGTGGCGGTGCCGGGCGCCGTGGCCGTCATCTCGGTCATCGCCGGCGGCAGTCTGCTGGGCGTCCTCGGAGCCCTGATCGCTATTCCCACCGCGGCGGCCATCATGCTGCTGGTCAAAGAAATCCTCATCGCGCGCCAGGACAGCCGCTGACAGTTCCCCCTGGCAGCCGGTTTTCGCGCCGAAAAAGGACAGCCGCACCGTGGATCCCCGGCGCGGCTGTCCTTTTTCGGCGCGGATTTCCCTTTTCGGGCAGGCGCCGGCGGGTCAGGAGTGCGCCGTGGCGACCGGTCCGTCCCATTCCTGCGGAAGCACTGTTCCGGCGCTGCCGGGGATGACCTCATCCACGATCTCGTTGAGCACACGCCCGGCGTACTTCTCCCCCACCCACAGGTGCTTGGCGCCGTCGACCCCTAGCACCTGCGCCTGCGGTACCAGCGCGAACCTCGCGGCGGCATCAGCCGGCTGCAGGTAGTCGTCGTGTTCGGGGACCAGCACCTTCAGCGGCTTGCCCGTCCGGGCCCATTCCTTCAGGTGCACGTCCGTGGCCCGGTGCAGCGGGGGCGAGAGCAGGACAGCCCCCTCGATCTCCGAGGCGACGGGCTCAGCGGCGCCGTACATGAGGGCAAGCTCAGTGCCGAAGGACCAGCCCACGAGCCACCGGTTTGGCAGGCCCCGGTCCACGGCGAACTGCACGGCGGCCTCGACGTCCAGACGCTCGCCGATGCCTTCCTCGAAGGCTCCTCCGCTGGTCCCCCGCGGCGAAGACGTGCCACGGGTGTTGAAGCGCAGTACGGCGATTCCGGCGAGGGCCGGCAGCCGGTAGGAGGCCTTGCGGTAGACGTGTGAATCCATGAAGCCGCCGTGCGTCGGCAGCGGGTGCAGTGTAATGAGTGTTGCCTTGATCTCGCCGGATTCCGGGAGGGCGAGCTCGCCCACCAGCCGGTGTCCGTCCGAGGTACGGAGTTCGACGTTCTCGCGGTGGGCCGGAAGGACGGTGGACGCGCGGATGGCAGTCGGCTCTGACGGCTGGGTGAAGACGTGCGACGCGGGATCAAAAGTCATGCTGACCAGCTTAGCGATACCGATAGCTCCGTGAGGTCCAGCAGTTGGTATGCCAGTGGCGGCRCTCGGCGAGACCCGCGGCGGCGCCAAAGAGGTGGTCCTCGGACCAGACCACCAGGTGGGCGATCCCCGGCAGTACGGCGGTGGAGCAGCCCGGGCAGATGTAGGTCTTCTCGGCGCGGCTGGCGGTGATGGGGCGGACCATCCATTCACCGTCCGGCGCGCTTTCCCGCCGGGCGAAACCTGAGCGGGCGCGCTCCAGATCGAGCTCCGGCGCCGGGCCGTGTTTGGCCCCGGGGGCTTTGCCCTTTCCCGGCGCTGCGCTCTTGCCGGAGCCTGACTTTGCAGAACTGGCGCGGCGGGGTCGGTTGGAACGGGGCATGCCTCCATTCTGCCCCAGACCGGCTGCCAGTCTTTGCGTCACCGCCGCGGCACCGGTTGAGCTGCAGCCCCGCCGTCCCGCCGCCCCAGCCCGGGGACCCCCGCACAGACGGTAGAGTGGACCGGGTGCGTTTAGTCATAGCCCGCTGCTCCGTTGATTACGTCGGCCGCCTCAAAGCCCACCTCCCGCTGGCCACCAGGCTGTTGCTGGTCAAGGCCGATGGCTCGGTCCTGGTCCATTCCGACGGCGGATCCTACAAGCCCCTGAACTGGATGAGCCCTCCTGCGTCTTTGCGCGTCTCCACCCCGGATGAGGTCGACGTGGAGGTTGGCGTCGTCGAGCAGTGGACGGTCCAGTCGGCCAAGACCGATGACCGGCTCATTATCAATATTCATGAGCAGCTGCACGACACGTCCCACGAACTGGGCCAGGACCCTGGCCTGATCAAGGACGGCGTTGAGGCGGACCTCCAGCGGCTCCTGGCCGCCCAGATCGAATTGCTTGGCACGGGGTTCTCGCTGATCCGCCGCGAGTACTTCACGGCGATCGGCCCCGTGGACATCCTGGCCCGGGACGCGGATGGGGCCACCGTGGCCATTGAGCTCAAGCGGCGCGGCGACATCGACGGCGTCGAGCAGCTCACCCGGTACCTGGAACTGCTGAATCGGGACCCGCTGCTGGCTCCGGTCCGGGGAATCTTCGCCGCCCAGCAGATCAAGCCGCAGGCCAAAGTCCTCGCCAAGGACCGCGGAATTGACTGCGTGACCCTTGACTACGACGCCATGCGCGGCGTTGACGACAGCGAATCCAGGCTCTTCTAAGCGCCCTGCGGCAGTCTTTCCGCGGCAGCGATTCGCGTTAAGCGGTTCTTTGCACAAAATTTATGCATTTCTCCCGCTCGCCCGTTGACCTGACGCAAGTGTCATGAAATTCTTATACAAGTCTTTGTGTAGGTGTTATTCATGCTCGCAAGACATGTTGCGAGCGTGAAGCTCCTGCAGCCACGGTTCGGGAATCCGGTCCGTTGCCAAAGGTTCTTCTCGCAGAGTGACCAAGTGCGGTGTGAAGTGCGCCGGACTTATTCAGATCCACAATGAGGAGAAACAAATGGCACAGGGAACCGTCAAGTGGTTCAACGCAGAAAAGGGCTTCGGCTTCATCACCCCGGATGACTCCGATGGCGATGTCTTCGTTCACTACTCCGAGATCCAGACCGGTGGCTTCAAGACCCTCGACGAGAACCAGCGTGTTCAGTTCGAGATCGGCCAGGGCGCCAAGGGCCCCCAGGCTACCGGCGTAACGCTGGTCTAGTCTCTCGTCAGGAAGTGCTTTAGGGCATTCCCGGCACCAAAATGATCCCCGGCATTTGTGCCGGGGATCATTTTTTGTGCATTGTTGGCCGCGGCGTTTCAGGTCTTCGCCTTTTGGCCACGCCTCTATTGGTCAAGCGATATTGTTCATCCGAATTGCACGGCCGCGCGAATGCGTTTACGGCAGGGCCCGGATCCGCGCCAGGCGCGCCGGGCAATAACCGCCGGACCCGGCCGGCTAACGCACCAGGGTGCGCAGCAGACGTGCACTCTGCCGGACGGACAGCCCGGGAAGATACGCGCGGCTCAGAGCCCGGCCCATCGCGGGCAATTGCAGCGGATCCTGGTAATAGAGGTAAAGCGTGCGGTAGTCCGGTTTGAAGCGCGACTTGAACGTTGCCAGCGAGCGGAAGCCATAGATGKGTTCCAGGGCCCGGCCCACCACGTCCAGGATCCCGGCCAGCCCCTCAGGCCCGGCATCGCCGCCCCCGGCAGCGGCTCCGGCAGGACTCTCGGCAGTGTCTCCAGCGGGATCTCCAGCAGCGTCCCCGGCGTCGCTGCGCCGGGCCGCGTCGTCTGCGGCACGGTCCTTCGCCAGCGGCGAGCCGGAAAGGGAGATGACCTCGACCGTGCGCTTGAGTTCCAGCACGGCGGAGGCAATGAGGAACTCCATGACGCCAGGGAACGCGTCTCCGCGCCGGCGCATGAAGTCCAGGGTCCAGCTCACCAGCTGTCCGTCCTGGTACACCGGCAGCCAGCTCGTGACACCCTGCACGTGTCCGGCGGCGTCCACCGCCAGGCAGCACAGCACTTCGTCGTCGTCGAGCTCGTCGATGCCGCCGAGCGTGAAGCCCATCTCCGGCACGTGCTTTTGCGCCGCCCATTCCTCGGAGACCTCGCTCAGCTGGGCCCGCAGCGGGGCCGGGAATTCGCTGTAGCGCCCCCACACGGCTTCGACGCCGGTCTTCGCGGCACGGTTCAGCGCGGTGCGGACGTTCTGCCATTCCTTGCCCTTGAACTCGAGTTCCCGCACGGCGAGCCTGGTTTCCTGGGCCACGGCCACCCGGCGGAACCCGCGGGCCCGGAGCATCGGCCACAGGTCGGCGGTGCAGGAGTAGAAACACGGGATCAGGGCGTGCTCGGCGCAATAGCGCATGAAACCCGCCGCGGTCTCCTCATGGAGGGCAGCGGGTCCGAAGGGGCCCGCCAGCGTCAGGGCCACATTGCCGTGCTGCTGATAGGCCACCCCGCCGCGCCGGTCCGGCGTGAACCAGTATTTGTTCGGTTCCCAGAGCGCCATCCAGGACAGCGAGTCTCCGCCCTGGCGGATGAGGTCACGGGCCGTGTCCCGGTCCCCGAAGCCGACGTCGGTACTGTTCATCCCGGTACCATGCAGCCGCCGCCGCAGGACCAGCCAGACCGCGGCCAGGGCCACTCCCCAGAAGATGATGCCGGCATAGGCAAACAGAAAGGACTCGACGGCGTACCGGTTCTGGAAGAGCCTGCTGTAGGCGCCGGGAATGGGCAGCGGCAGGTACTGCCGGGCGAGTTCCGCGGCCAGGCCCAGCACTCCCCCGTCGCGGTCCATCCCGCCGGCCGCCAGCCACGCGACCGCGTAGGCTCCGGCCAGCCCCAGCCACGTCCCGCCTACCACGATGCCCAGGATCCCCCGGGCCCGCGGTGCCGTCTCCACCCGGAACTGCCGGCGGTTCAGCCAGAGCAGCACAACGAGCAGCAGCGGAACGGCCACGAGCGGAAGGACGTGGACGAAGCCGGAGCCCATCACGGCCGTGTGCGGCCGGTTGGGATAGTGCGGAATGCGGGCGAACAGGGCGAGGTACACGGCGGCCAGGGCTGTAACGCCGAGCTGGACGATGATGGCGATCCGCAGGGCCAGGCGGCGGCCGTGCCGCATGCCGTCCGCGCAGATCAACAGCAGGACCACCGGGACCACCGCCAGCGCGAGGCCCAGCGGACCGGCGAATCCGGCCCGGCCGGCCTCCAGGCAGCTGACATCAACCGTCCCGCCGCAGTTTTCCTCCAGCTGGCTCAGTGTGGGCAGCGGGTTCAGCACGACGTCACGCAACAAGGCCAGGGGCCCGGTGGGGCTGCTGACAGCTGCCGTGAGGATCGGTCCCACCGCGAAGATGGCGACCGTGAGCGCCAACAGGTTGCGCGTTTCGCGTCCCGTCGAACGGTGGCGGTGCAGGGTCCCCCGGTCGCCCTGGATCCACCAGCCCGCGGCCAGGCCGGCGAGGGCACCGGCGAGCCCCACCACCGTCTCCGGATGCCCGACGTAGAGCACCAGCAGCAGCGACGCGGACACGACGGCGGTCCGCAGCCGCCGTTGCCACAAAGTGGGCAGCAGCCCGCTGGCGGCCAGGGCCACGGCCAGGACGGCGGCGTAGGGGCCGATCAGCCGGGCATTGACCATGAGGCCGAGCCAGCCGTCGCCGATATACCGGGCCAGCTGGGTGATCAGCAGGAACACGGTCACAGCCGCGAACTGGCCCGCAAAGAAGAACACGGCTGTCCGCAGCGTCCCCAGATGCCGTTCAGCGAGGCCCAGAAGCAGGAGGATCATCAGTGATGCGGCGAGGTAGGCCAGCAGATTGGTGGCGAAGAACAGTGACGTGAACAGGGACCACCAGTGACCCGCCCTCAGCCCCGGAGCGTTGACGGAGGCGATGGGCAGCAGGGCGTTCGGCGGCCCGGACAGGAAGCTGCCCGTGACGGCACCGACGGCCAGGAAGGTCGCGAGGACCGCCAGGGTGAAGGGTACGGCGCGGAAGTGCGCCAGCGTCTGGCGCATCCCCTGCCGCCAGACGCCCAGCAACGGGCCCTCCGGCCCCGTGCCCGCCGCGGTCCGCGTGCTGCCGTTTTTGGTCTGGCTCATGGCGAGATCCCCCAGCGCCGGGCCAGGAAGTCCAGGCCGCCGGGCAGGCCGTTGGATGCTGTGTCCCAGGAGTGCCCCGCGTTGGCGATCCGGTGTGTTTCGACCGTGAACCCGGCGCGGCGTGCCGCGTCGGAGAGCACGTCCATGTAGCCGGTGAACTCCGGGTCGTGGTCTCCTGCGGCGAAGTACACGCCGTGGCCGTCGAAGCGGTTTTCCGCCATGACGCGGAGCGGGGTCAGCCGGTCGAAGGCCTCGGCGTCGGCGCCGAAGGAAGCCTCGATGGTCTTGGCGCGCTCCTTCGCGAGGGCCGGCTCGTCCTCGCTGGAGAAGGCCAGCGCCGCGCTGTAGACGTCGGGATGCCGCGTCACCATCTGCATGGCACAGGTGCCGCCGAACGAGAAGCCGCCCGCGGCCCACTGCCTGGGGTTCGGGTCGACGTCGAGCGTGCGGTTGATCCAGTCCGGCACGTCCCGCGCCAGGAAGGTGTCCGCCTGGGCAATCCGGCTGTCGAGGCACAGTGTGTTTGCCGTCGGCGAGCCGTTGGGATCGACCACCACCGCCACGGGCGCCACCCCGCCGTGCTGCGCAGCGAACCGGTCCAGCCGGATCCGGAGCGCGCCGCCGGTCAGCCAGTCGGCGGGGCTGCCCGGCTGGCCGGAAAAAAGGACCAGCACCGGCAGCGCGGGCCGGGGGGAACTCTGGTAGGCCGGCGGGAGATAGACGTAGGCGTCCCGGCTCTGGAAGCCGGAGATCGTGCCGGGGATGACCGCCTTGCGGATGACGCCGTCGGGAAGGTGGGCAGGTGCCTGCCAGTGGGCGAGCCCGGTGGAGGCCGGGCCGCCGGCCGCGCGCGTCAGGCCGGCCTCGAGCGGCTTGATCCGGGCTACTGCCGTTCCGGTGAGATCTCCGACGGTGTGGTTCAGGCCGAAGTAGATGTTGATCTGTACAGCGGCAAGCGCGAGGACGGCCAGAAAGGCGGCCGTGGCTGCGGCACCTGAACGCCAAGGTTTGGTGCGGCTGCGTCCGCGGACCCGGAGACCGAACAGGCACATGATCCACAGGAGCAGGGCGCCGACGCCAACTTGGGACCAGACGAGGGTCTCCCCAGGCAGTTCGGCGGGGAAGACCGTGATGGCGTAGATCAGGAACCAGTGCACGGCCGCGACCAGCAATGCGGCGAACAGGGTCACGGCAGCGACGACGACGGCCGCACCGGGCAGGCGACGCCTGATGTGCCCAGAAGCGGTGTGCCGGAAACCCGGGTGCCGCAGGGCGGCGTGCCAGAGGAGGTAGGCCAGGCCCGCCGCACCGGCGGCCCACGCGAGCCACACCACCGGGCCGTCGACCAGGCGGAGGCTGTCAAGGTAGTCCACCGAGGCTAGCGCCAGGTGCCGACGCCGATGACCGGTCCGGCCTCAAGCCAGGATGACAACCCTGTGTAGGCATCGAAGCGCATCGCGAGAAGGACCTGCCGCCCCTCGTAGCGGAGCTCCACGATCACCGCGTCGGGCTGGACCTTGAGGAGCTCGGATTCGGTGGGCTTGCGCCGGCCAAGGAGCTCCAGCGAGCTGCGCCGGAAGGTGTGCTTGGGACGGACGCTGAGTGAGACCAGGCGGAACCACTCGAGGTCGTTGTCCTGATAACGACAAACCCCCATCTGCCAGCTTTTTCCAGCCGTGCAGATGGAGGCGTCCACCGTGCCGAGGGCGCGCCGCAGATTGAAGCGGCGCACCCCCATGAGGCACAGTGCAAATACCAGCAACGCAAACGCAGTTGCCAGGACGATGAACGGCAAACCAATACTGTTCATCAAGGTCGTGCTAGCGGATCCCCGCAGTAGCCGCTTCGCCCATTTGGGCGTTGTCAGCAACAATGACCACCCTGTTGTTGTCAACGGAGAAGAATCCCCCGTCGACGGCTACAGAGATGCGGTCACCGGACACCGGCTCGATTGCCAGCTCACCTTCGGCCAGAATCGCCAGCAGGGGCGAGTGGCCGGGCAGGATTCCGATTTCACCATCGCTGGTGCGGGCCTTGACCATCTTGGCCGCTCCGGACCACACGAAGTGATCCGCTGCGACAATCTCAACCTCAAGCTCAGCCATATTACTTGGTCTGTTCCTGGATCTTGGCCCACTGGCGCTCGACGTCGTCCAGGCCGCCGACGTTGAAGAACGCCTGCTCTGCAACGTGGTCAAGTTCGCCGTCGCAGATCGCGGTGAAGCCTTCAACAGTGTCCTTGATGGATACTGTGGAGCCCTCGACGCCGGTGAACTGCTTGGCGGTGTAGGTGTTCTGCGAGAGGAACTGCTGGATGCGGCGTGCACGCGACACGACGATCTTGTCTTCTTCAGAGAGTTCGTCAACGCCGAGGATGGCGATGATGTCCTGAAGTTCCTTGTTCTTCTGCAGGATCTGCTTGACGCGGACGGCCGTGTTGTAGTGGGCCTGTCCGATGTACTGCGGATCCAGGATGCGGGAGGTCGACGTCAGCGGGTCAACGGCCGGGTACAGACCACGGGAGGCGATTTCACGGGAAAGTTCCGTGGTCGCGTCGAGGTGTGCGAAGGTCGTGGCCGGAGCCGGGTCGGTGTAGTCATCTGCGGGAACGTAGATGGCCTGCATCGAGGTGATGGAGTGGCCCTTGGTGGACGTGATGCGCTCCTGGAGGAGACCCATCTCGTCAGCCAGGTTGGGCTGGTAGCCCACAGCCGACGGCATGCGGCCGAGGAGGGTGGAAACCTCGGAGCCTGCCTGGGTGAAGCGGAAGATGTTGTCGATGAAGAGCAGCACGTCCTGGTTCTGCACATCGCGGAAGTACTCCGCCATGGTCAGGGCGGACAGTGCCACGCGCAGACGCGTTCCCGGCGGCTCATCCATCTGGCCGAATACAAGGGCGGTGTCCTTCAGGACGCCGGCCTCTTCCATTTCGACCCAGAGGTCGTTACCTTCACGGGTACGCTCGCCGACACCGGCGAACACCGAGGTGCCACCGAAGTTGCGGGCAACACGGGTGATCATTTCCTGGATCAGCACGGTCTTGCCGACGCCGGCACCACCGAACAGACCGATCTTGCCACCCTTGATGTACGGGGTGAGGAGGTCGATCACCTTGATGCCGGTCTCCAGCATCTCGGTGGAGCCTTCCAGGGTCGCGAAGGCGGGAGCCTTGCGGTGGATCGGCCAGTAGTCGGAAGCCTGGATCTCGGACTCGTCGACGTCCAGCGGCTTGCCCAGCACGTTGAAGATGTGACCCTTGACGCCGTCGCCCACGGGCACGGTGATCGGGCCGCCGGTGTCTACAACGTTGGTACCGCGGACAAGTCCGTCGGTGGCCTGGAGGGAGATAGCACGGATGAGGTTGTCGCCCAGGTGCAGGGCAACCTCGAACGTGACGGTTCGGGTCTCACCGTTGAGAGTGATCTCGGTGGTGAGTGCGTTGTAAATCGAGGGGATTGCGTCAGCCGGGAATTCGACGTCGACAACCGGGCCAATAACACGTGCAATACGACCGGTAGCACCGGACGTTGCGGCTACGTGATCGGTAGCAGTGGCAGTCATCTCTCTCACTTCACTCAGTAGATGGCGTGGGGTTAAGTTTATTCTTTGGTGCAGGTACAGCTGGATCCGGGCTCGTGCTGGCTAGGACGCGGACAACGCGTCGGCACCGGCAACGATTTCGGAAAGCTCCTGCGTAATTTCAGCCTGGCGGGCAGTGTTGCGCAGACGCGTGTACTTCTTGATGAGATCCGTCGCGTTGTCGCCGGCGGACTTCATCGCGCGCTGGCGGGCTGCGAGCTCGGAAGCTGCTGCCTGCAACATGGCGGCGAAGATACGTGATTCGATGTAGCGCGGCAGCAGGGCATCGAGGACCTGCTCCGTTTCCGGCTCGAATTCGTAGAGGGGAAGCAGGTCCGATTCGGACGCGGCTTTCTCTTCGACGACCTCGAGCGGCAGCAGACGAACGACCGTCGGCTCCTGGGTCACCATCGACTTGAAGCGGGTGTAAACGACGTGGATTTCGTCGACGCCGCCCTCTTCGTAGGCGGTAGCGAAATCAGCCAGCAATGCTTCGCTGACTTCCCGCGCGGTCGCAAACTCCGGTGCATCCGTGTTGCCGGTCCATACGCGAGCGTATTCACGGTTCCGGAAGTCGAAGTACGCCTGCGCCTTGCGGCCGACCAGGAACGTCTTGACTTCCTTGCCTTCCGCGTGGAGCAGCTCATTGAGGCCTTCGGCCTGCTTGAGGATGCTCGCCGAGTAAGACCCCGCGAGGCCACGGTCCGAGGTGATAACCAGGACGGCGGCCCGGCGGATCTGCGCCGGCTCGGTGACCAGGGGGTGGTCGATTTCGCTCTGGCTTGCGACAGCAGAAACGGCACGCGTGATCGCGTTCGCGTAAGGCAGTGAAGCTGCTACGCGTGCGCGGGCCTTGCCGATGCGCGAGGTAGCGATCAGTTCCATCGCCTTGAAGATCTTGCGCATCGACGTCGTCGAGCTGATCTTCTGGCGGTAGACCCGGATCTGGGCTCCCATACTTATCCTTTCCTAAGATCCCGATGGCCGGGACTGCCGAAACCCGTGCGGGTCCCGGCAGTCCCTGCCAGCGAAACTAGCGCTTCTGCTTGACGATTTTTTCCTGGTCGACCTGATCCTCGCCGATGGGGGCGTGCTCCTCGTGCCCCGCACCGACCAGGAGGTTGTCTCCCTCGCCGAAGAAGCCCTTCTTGAAGTCCACGATTGCGGTCTTCAGCGCTTCAGCGGTGTCATCGTCCATGACGTTGGTCTGGGCCAGCGTCGTCAGGATGGAGGACTTGTGCTTGAGGTGCTCCAGGAACTCGGTCTCGAAGCGGTTGATGTCTTCAACCGGAACCTCGTCGAGGTGGCCGTTGGTGCCGGCCCAGATGGAGACAACCTGGTTCTCGATCGGGAACGGCGAGTACTGGCCCTGCTTGAGCAGTTCCATCAGGCGTGCACCACGGGTCAGCTGCTGGCGCGATGCGGCGTCGAGGTCCGAGGCAAACATGGCGAAGGCCTGCATGTCGCGGTACTGGGCCAGTTCCAGCTTCAAGGTACCGGAGACCTTCTTCATGGACTTGACCTGGGCGGCGCCACCAACACGGGAGACGGACACACCGACGTCCACAGCGGGGCGCTGGTTGGCGTTGAAGAGGTCCGACTGCAGGAAGATCTGGCCATCGGTGATGGAGATGACGTTGGTCGGGATGTAGGCGGACACGTCGTTCGCCTTGGTCTCGATCAGCGGCAGGCCGGTCATCGAGCCTGCACCGAGCTCGTCGGAGAGCTTGGCACAACGCTCCAGCAGGCGGGAGTGCAAGTAGAAGACGTCGCCCGGGTAGGCTTCGCGTCCCGGCGGGCGGCGGAGCAGCAGTGACACTGCACGGTAGGCCTCGGCCTGCTTCGACAGGTCATCGAACACGATAAGGACGTGCTTGCCGCCGTACATCCAGTGCTGGCCGATAGCCGAGCCGGCGTACGGTGCCAGGTACTTGAAGCCTGCGGGGTCAGACGCGGGGGAAGCCACGATCGTGGTGTATTCCAGTGCGCCGTTGTCTTCCAGGGTCTGGCGGACAGCCGCGATCGTGGATGCCTTCTGGCCGATGGCTACATAGATGCAGCGCACCTGCTTGGTGACATCGCCGGAAGCCCAGTTGGCCTTCTGGTTGATAATCGTGTCGATTGCAATGGCGGACTTGCCGGTCTGGCGGTCACCGATGATCAGCTGACGCTGGCCGCGGCCGATCGGGATCATGGCGTCGATAGCCTTGAGTCCGGTCTGCATCGGCTCGTGAACCGACTTACGCTGGGTCACGCCGGGTGCCTGGAGTTCCAGGGCACGGGTGGTCTCGGCCTTGATCTCGCCGAGGTCATCGATGGGCTGGCCCAGCGGGTCAACCACGCGGCCGAGGAAGGCGTCGCCAACCGGCACGGACAGAACCTGTCCGGTGCGGTGGACTTCCTGGCCTTCTTCGATTCCGGTGAAGTCACCGAGGATGATGACGCCGATCTCGCGGACGTCGAGGTTCTGGGCCAGGCCCAGGGTGCCGTCTTCGAAGCGAAGCAGCTCGTTCGCCATGACCGAGGGAAGGCCCTCAACACGACAGATGCCGTCACCTGCGGTTGTTACACGGCCGACCTCTACGCGCTCTGCGTTTCCGGGTTCGTAGGACGCCGCGAACTCGTTCAACGCATTACGGACGTCGTCGGCGTTGATGGTCAATTCGGCCATCTGCAGTCCCTGCTCTCCTGTTTTCGTGATCATCGTTGCTCACGATGACCGGGGTTTCTTGTCGTTAGGTTTGTGCTTGTCCGGCTTAGCTAAGCAAGCTGACGCTGGAGCTGGCCCAGGCGGCCGGCGACCGAAGCGTCAACCACTTCGTCACCTACCTGGATCCGGATGCCACCGATCAGTGCCGGGTCAACGTTCATGTTGATCTTGAGCTCGCGCCCGTAAAGGGCGTTCAGCCCGGTCTGCAGACGGCTGGTCTGTGTCTCCGACAGCGGACGGGTGACGTTGACCGTTGCAATCCAGCGCTGCTGGCGCTTGGCGGCAAGCTCGGCGAAACGGCGAACCAGCCTGGTGACCTTGAGCCCGCGCGGAGCCGTGACGGCCTGTCCGATCAGGACTTTCGCTTCCTCGCTCGCACCAGGTACGAGCTTCTCGGCGAGGGTCACCTTGGCGGCCGGGCTGGCCTGCGGCTCGGACAGAGCACGCTGGACCTCGTGGCTGGACTCAACGGCCTGGTTGAAGGAGAACAGATCGTTCTCCAGCGATTCAAGTCCGGTGAGCCCGGAGGCAGAGACGGCCGACTTGTTCTCGGCAACAGCGATGACCACCGAAGCGGCAAGAGTCTCGAGTGCATCGCCGATATCCCGTGCCGATGCCCAGCGGGAGCTGGCCAGTCCGGCCGCGATTTCAACAGCGTCAGCGGATACTTTCCCGCTGAAGAGCTGCTTGACCAGCGCCGACTTTTCGTCACCGCTGCGGGACGGGTCAGTCAAGGCGCGGCGCAAGCCTGCCGAGCTGTCCACCGTTCCCAGGATTCCGAAGAGTTCCTTTGCCAACTGCAGCGACGCGGTGGGAAGCTTGGCCTCCAGTGCCGCCAGCGCAGCGGCCAGCGATTCGCTCGATACACCTGCCATTACTTAGCTACACCCGCGTTCTGGTTCTCCAGATCTGCCAGGAAGCGGTCCACCACTCGGGCCGACCGTGCATCGTCGCTCAGAGCCTCGCCGACAATGCGGCTCGCCAGCGTCGTGGCCAGCGTGCCGACCTCCGCGCGGAGCGACACAACGGCCGCCTGGCGCTCGGATTCGATCTGCGTGTGGGCCTGCGCGGTGATGCGGGCAGACTCGGCAGCCGCCTTCTCCTTCAGCTCTGCAAGGATCTGGGCGCCTTCGGCGCGTGCTTCCTCGCGGATGCGGTTGGCTTCGGTGCGGGCTTCCGTGAGCTGCTGCTTGTACTCTTCGAGTGCTGCGGAGGCTTCGGCCTGGGCCTTTTCGGCCTTGGCGATGCCGCCCTCAATGGCCTCGGCCCGCTCTGCAAAGGTCTTCTCGAACATCGGGACAACGTACTTGACCACGATGAACATGAGGAGAGCAAAGCCGGCGAAGACGACAAGCATCTCCCAAGGATTGGGAACGAGGGGGTTAGTACCGCCTTCGGTGGCGGCTGAGATGATCGCTTGATTCATATTTCACCCGTCCTTATCTACTCGGTTCTGGATTTTCGGTTGTTCTGTTTACTTGAGAACGAACGCGAAGACCAGGCCAAGGATGGCGAGGGCTTCAGTCAGCGCAAGGCCGAGGAATGCGATCGGCTGCAGGACGCGCTGGGCTTCCGGCTGACGTGCCACGCCGTTGATGTAGGCAGCGAACACGAGACCCACACCGATACCACCGCCGATGGCGGAGAGGCCGTAGCCGACGAGGTTGAGGGAGCCGTTGATGGAGCCTTCCATTTTTTGTTCCTTTCAAGATGCCACCCATGTGGCAGGTTGTTTGGTTTGCTTCATCCCCTAGAGGGGAAGACTATGTTGTGCCTTTGGCGTTGTGCCTTTGGCGTTGTGCCTTTGGCGTTGTGCCCCTGGCGCAGCGCCTTTTGGCGTTGTGCCTAGTGGCTGTCGGCGTGGAGCGCGCCCTCGATGTAAATCGCGGTCAGCAGCGTGAACACGTAGGCCTGCAGCACCATGATCAGTGCTTCGAGCATGTACATGGCGATGGCGCCGCCAAGGACGAGTACGGACGCGCCCTTGAGGAGAACGCTTTCCTGCATCACGAGGAATTCGATGCCCGCACCGGAGATCATCACGATCAAGTGGCCGGCCAGCATGGTGGCGAACAGACGGAGGCTGTGCGTGACCGGGCGGACCAGGAAGTTGGAGATGATCTCGATCGGGACGACGATCGGGAGGATGTAGAACGGCACACCGGAAGGAACCGTCGCGAGCTTGAAGTACTTCAGGCCGTTCCGCTTGATGCCGATGCCGATCCAGGTGACATACACGATCGCTGCCATCACGTAGGCTCCGCCGACGTGCGAGAAGGTCGGAAGCTGGATCAGCGGGATTGCACCGTAGATGTTGTTCACGAGGATGAAGAAGAACAGGCTGAACAGCAGCGGGACATACTTCATGAAGTCCCGGCCGCCGATAATGTCCTTGGCGATGCCGTTGCGGACGAAGCTATAGGCGGCCTCGCCTGCGAACTGCAGCCTGCCGGGAACGAGCTGCTGCTTCCGCGCAGCGATCACAAAGAATGTAGCGATAATGACAACCGACAGGATTACCAGCAGCATCTGCTTGGAAAATCCTTCGGCCGCACCCCAGGGGATGATAGCCGGCAGGTGAAGTTCTTCAATTCCAGGAGGCGTGAAGGTTCCTGAATCTTGGGCCGGGAGCGCAAGCGCGATCAACGCGTTTCCTCTCTGCAGTGTCCATCATTGGGCGTTGGGCGGGGACCGGCGACATTGGTGCCCGCCTCTCCCCCTGTAAAATTATTTGGCATTACTGTTCCTCGTCCTGGGACGGGCCACGTGCAGCATTGCCGTCACCAGCTGAAGTTCTGTTACTGGTGAGGCCGTGCATATGAGAAAGATAGAACCCTCCCGCAGCTCCAAGCAGAGCGCCTGCGAGCACAATCCAGCGGGTTCCCCACAGATTATCCAGTCCCCACCCTATCAAACTCCAGACGATGATTCCGCCAACAATGTAGCTGAAGACGGCGATCCCGGCGTTGTATCCGCCGTCGCTGCCATCCGTCGATACACCGGGGGCACCGGCTGTAGTTTTAGGTGTTTTGACTGACTTGATATTTGGTATGCGTCCGGCTTTGCGGCTAAACATCGGTGCCGTCTTTTCGGGTTTCGGGGTCGTTGTAAATCTGGAGCCTCGCCTTGCTGAAACCGTAAATTTCGGCAGCCTGCCAAAGCACCACGGTCACGACGGCGCCGATCAGGAACCAGCGGCCGTGCAGCCAGGCCGGAGCCCCGATGACGAAGAGGACCACGGCAAAGCCGACAACCTTGACGAAGTACGTCGCGACGAACAGTCCGATCGCTCCGGAGGGGTTGTTGCGGCCGACAAAGTGGCCCACCGCCAGGCTGATGGCGAAGAACGCCATCACCAGCGCTCCCCCGAAGAGGGCGGACCAGAACCCCAGGGCGCCGTTGAAGATGAAGGCGGCGATGCCGGTCAGCACCAGGGCGGCGGCGGAGACTGCGGAGCTCATGGCCAGCAGTCTGAGCCACAGGGATTTTGTGGGGCCAGAGACGCCAACGGGTCCGTTGCCGGAAGCGGGTCCCGGTTCGGCGTTGGAGGTCATGAGATCCCAATCGTCGCTGGCGTGAGGCTGGTCAAGGTGGGCGGCGAAGCACCGCCACTGAATTCTACATTAGATAGAAATTATTCGGTAAAGCGCGTCAGAGCAGGATCCTCCTGCATGCCGGGCTACTCGGGAGTGCGGGCCATCTGCCGCGGTCCCCGCTGGCGCAGGTACGGCCAGGCAGTCACCACGGCCATGATCGCCGCGGCGGCCAGATCGACGGCGAGGACTATGTGCCAGGGGAAAATCGCGAAGGCGAGCCCGCCGAAGGCAAGGATGCAGGTCCACAAGTACATCAGCACGACGGCGCCGCGGTGCGAGTATCCGATGTCCAGGAGTTTGTGGTGCAGGTGTCCGCGGTCCGCAGACCACGGCGAACGGCCCAGTGCGGTTCGCCGCACAACCGCCAGGCCCAGGTCCAGCAGCGGCAGGAACAGTACTGCGAACGGCAACAGGATGGGGATGACGGTGGGGATACCATTGGCCCGGTCGTAGAGGCCGGAGCTGATCTGGCCGGTGGAGACGACGCCGGCCGAGGCCATCAGCAGGCCGATCAGCATGGCCCCGGAATCGCCCATGAAGATCTTCGAGGGAAACCAGTTGTGCGGCAGGAAGCCGACGCAGCTGCCGACCACCACGGCGGTCAGGAGTGTGGCCAGGTCCGAGCGGTCGAGCAGGACGGCCGTGCGGTGGACCCAGTAGGCCGTGAGGAAGAACGCCGCTCCCCCGATAATCGCCACGCCTGCGGCGAGGCCGTCCAGGCCATCGATGAAGTTGAAAGCGTTCATCGTGGTCACGATCAGCCCGGCGGTCAGCACGATGCTCACGGCTTCGTTCTCAATCACGAACGGCTCCGGGATGAACGGGATGACCGTCATCCGGACTCCCCAGATGGCCACGACCAGCGCGGCGGCGCTTTGGCCGATCAGTTTGACCCACCACCGAAGATCCAGCAGGTCGTCCGCCATGCCAACCAGCACGATCACGGCGGCCCCAGCCAGGATTCCCCACGGTGCCGTGTTGTTCCGGAAGATGTCCTTGACGAAGAACGAATTGCTCGCCATGACCAAGGCCACCAGGACCCCCGCGAAGATGCCCAGGCCGCCGAGCCGGGAGATCGGTGTGGAATGCATGTCGCGGCTGCGGATCGGGGAATACAACTCGAGCTTGTTGCCCACCAGACGGGCACCCCAAGTCGCCGTGTAGCTCACGATCGCTGCCGTCAGCATCATGAGCAGGTACATGATCACGGGAAGACCACCAACCCGGTACCGTCAGTACCGTCAGCGCAGGCAACCCACGCCGGCACGTTCCGCAGCAGCGGACACACCAGTGAGTTGCGGAAATGGGGTGGATTCAATTGCCGTGGAACTGTCTTTCGAAAAATGAAACTTCTCCGTCGCCGTGCGCAGGGCAGGCAGTGCGTAGTGCCTGACAGGGCTGTATTACAGTGGACTCTAGTCAAGATACTAATGCCAACGGCCACCTGTCTTCGCGTCACACGGCCCTCCGCCGGCGGGAAAACCACTGACGGTCGTGATGAAAGGACCCCGCGATGACCCCCTCGGTTGCAGTCGCTGCCGTGACGTTTGACCGTCCCAGGGAGCTGGCGGTCCTGATGGACGCCATCAACAACCAGACCGCTCCGGTGCGGTCCATTTGCCTCGTCGACAGCGGCACCGTGCCTTCGAAGGAAGTTGCCGAGCGGCACGCCAACGTGGACTATGTCCGGTCCGAGGCGAACCTTGGCGGTGCCGGCGGGTTCTCGCTGGCCATCCTCAAGGCCGTGGCCAGCGGGGCTGACTGGATCTGGATGATGGACGACGACGCCGAGCCGGCAGACCCCGAATGCCTTGCCACGCTGCTGCGCGAGGCGCAGGAACGCGGCCTGGACGCCGTGGTCCCGCTCGTGGTGGCCCCCGGCCACCCCGACCAGCTGTCCTTTTTCTTCCGGCTCAATGGCAAGGTCACGCATGAGCGTGCGGAGGTGGAAAAGGTCGGGTTCCTGCCCGACGACGGACACTTCTTTAACGGCGCCCTGATCCGTTCCGATGTCTTCTTCAAAGTCGGCCTGCCGGACATGCGCCTGTTCATCCGCGGCGACGAGGTGGACTTCACGCTGAGGCTCAGGAAGGCCGGGATCCGTTTCGGCACCGTCACCACTGCCGCCATCACGCACCCGCACGCGTTCGCCGAAACCAAGCACGTCTTCGGTGCGCGGTGGCATGTGATCGTTCCGGATTCGGCCTTCAAGCGCTACTTCTACTACCGGAACCGCGGCTACATGATCCGCCGGCACTTCCGGGTCAAGTCATTCATCGCGGATGTGGGCGGCTACCTCGGCTACTTCCTGCGCAGCGGCGACTTCCGCGGGCTCGCGGACTGGTTCCGCGCCTTTTCCGCCGGGCTCCGCGGGAAGGGCTTCGGTCCGCTGGAGGACCAGAAGTTCTAGCCCGCCGCGCCGCAGGCGCTAGGGGTGCTGCCCCTAGGGCTGCCGGCGCAGGCGTCGGCGCAGGCGTCGGCGCAGCAGCAGCCCCAGCAGCACCCAGGGCTCGCCGAACACCCGGTAGGCCACCCGCTGCGGGTGGAGCATAAGCCGCCAGGCCCACTCGAGCCCGAGCCGGCCGATCCAGCGCGGTGCCAGCTTCTGCACCCCGGCAATCTGCTCGATTGCGCCGCCGACGGCGCAGTAGATGGCCGGCGGGAGCGCGGCAAGCCGGCGGGCCAGGACCTGTTCCTGCAGCGGCATCCCAAGGCCCAGGAGCACAAGCTGCGGGCGCAGCCCGTTAAGCCATTCGACCGCTGTTTCCTCAACATCCTTGTTCCAGCCTTCGCCGGGCATGCCGTCGACTCTGGCCCCGGGGACGATCTCGCGCAGCTTTGCCACGGCGCCGGCGTTGGCCACGGCGCCTGCGCCGATGACCGCGATGCGCTCCAAGCCCGCGACATTTCCCAGCGCCGGAATCCAATCGGTCGACCCCAGCCGGTAATCCATCACCGGTTCCCTGCCGTCGTCCTCTTCGCCGGTCTTGGCCCAGAGCCAGAGCACCGGCGCGCCATCGATCAGCACCACGTCGCTGCGGTCGTAGAAAGACCGGAACGCCGGATCGGAGTGCTGCAGCGTCACGCTGTGCAGGTTGTGCCCCACCACGATCCGGGTACGGCCGTCGGCCACGAAGGTGCTGAGGACCGCGGTCAGCTCGGACACCGTCACGGGGGTCGCTTCGACGTCGAGGAACGGGACGTGCTGGCGCTGAAGCGTCATGCGGAACCGGGCTCAGGCGCGGCGGGCTCCGGCGCAGCGGACCCGGGCACAGCATCACCCTTGGGCGCGGCGTCGTTGTCCGGAGCAGCGTCAGCAGCGTCCACGGCATCGGGGGCGTTGCCGTCGACGTCGAGCAGCCCGGGAACCACACCGCGGAGGCGTTCGAGGCTGATGGCACCCTGTCGAACTACGCGCAACGGCACGGCCGTCGCGTCCACAATGGTCGAGGCGAGGGCCTCGGCACCCTCGGCGGGCCGGGGTCCGCCCTCAAGGTAGACCTCCACGGACTCCGCCAGCTGGGCCTCTGCGTCCGCGGCGGTCTGCGCCGCTGCGTGCCCGGTGCGGTTCGCGGAGGACACAGCAAGGGGCCCGGTGAGCGTCAGCAGGTCCTGGGCGATCTCGTCGGCCGGGATCCGCAGGGCGACAGTCCCCTTGGTCTCGCCAAGGTCCCAGTCCAGTGACGGCTGGGCGTGCAGGATCAGGGTCAGACCGCCGGGCCAGAACGTCTCGGCCAGCCGACGCGCCTCGGCCGGAACGTCCGTGGCGAGGCCATCGAGGGCGTTCAGCCTGGGGATCAGCACGGGCGGCGGCATCTTCCGGCTCCGGCCCTTGGACGCGAGCAGCAGGGTCACGGCAAGGGGTGAAAAGGCATCGGCGGCAATGCCGTAGACCGTGTCCGTGGGGAAAACCACGCACTTGTTCTCCCGGATGGCCCGTTGGGCGTGTTCAAGTCCCGCGGCGCGCTGCTCAGCTGCCGTGCAATCGTAGCTAGTCGTCACTGGCCTATTCTTTCATCACTTGTGACACGAAATTTTCGAGGCGTCAGGTCTGGCAGTGTCTGCTCTGACGCCGTCAGCTCTGACTATGTCAGGACTGACGGTGTCAGGACGGCGCTGGTGGCACGGTCCTTGCCGTTGAGATCGCGGTGCGTGCTCACCTCGGAGAACACCCCGGTGCGGTTGAGCATCGCGGCGATCCATTCCGACTGGACTTCGGCGTGCTCCATCACGAAGTAGCCGCCGGGGACAAGCAGCCTGGCAGCCGAGGCAGCCGCCGCCGTCGGAAGTTCCATCCCGTCCGCTCCCCCGCCGTAGAGCGCCTCGGGCGGGTCGTGCAGCGCCACTTCGGGTTCGTTCGGGATCGCTTCGGCCGGAATGTAGGGCGGGTTGGAGACGACGACGTCGAAGGTGCCATTATGTTCGCCCAGTGCGTCGCGCAGATCGCCGCGGACGAGGTGGACGCCCAGGGAAGCCAGGTTTTTCGCCGCCCAGGCGTGTGCGAATTCGCTGTACTCCACCGCGTGCACTTCCGCGCCGGGAACCTCGTATGCGATCGATCCTGCGATCGCGCCGGATCCGGTGCCCAGGTCCACCACTTTCGGGTGCACCAACCCGTCCCTGTCCTTGAGCCAGTCCAGCACCAGCTGCACCACGGATTCAGTTTCCGGCCGCGGGATGAACACGCCGGGGCCGACGGCGAGTTCGAGGTAGCGGAAGTGCGCCACGCCGGTGATGTGCTGCAGCGGGATCCGCTGCGCCCGCTCGGCCACGAGGTCGGCATAGCCCTCCGGCGCCGGCGAGTCGCCGAGCATCAACGCGCGCAGCCGGCCGAGCCCGACGCCGAGCAGGTGCTCKGCCAGGAGCTCGGCATCCACGCGCGGGCTGGGCACGCCGGCCGCCGCGAGAACCGCCGTCGCCTCGCTGACGGCCTCCGCGAGGCTCGGACCATCGCCTGCTGTCATCACGAGTGACCCTCGCCTATTCGCCGATTGCGTCGAGCCGGGACTGCTCGTCCAGTTCGATGGCCGACTGGATCACCGGTTCCAGGTCGCCGTTCATGACCTGGTCCAGGTTGTAGGCCTTGTAACCGGTGCGGTGGTCCGCGATCCGGTTTTCCGGGTAGTTGTAGGTGCGGATGCGCTCGGAGCGGTCCATGGTGCGGATCTGCGACTTGCGCTGCGCCGAGTTTTCGGCGTCGATCAGCTCCTGCTGGTGTGCCAGGATGCGGGCACGCAGCACGCGCATGCCGGCCTCACGGTTCTGCAGCTGCGACTTCTCGTTCTGCATGGCGACGACGATTCCGGTGGGAAGGTGGGTGATGCGCACAGCGGAGTCGGTGGTGTTGACCGACTGCCCGCCGGGACCTGAGGAGCGGTAGACGTCGATCTTGAGATCGTTCTGGTTGATCTCTAGTTCCTCGGGCTCGTCCACTTCGGGCAGCACCAGCACACCGGCGGCCGAAGTGTGGATGCGGCCCTGGGATTCGGTGACGGGGACACGCTGCACCCGGTGCACGCCGCCCTCGAACTTGAGGCGGGCGTACACGCCCTCGGCCGGATCGTTCGAGTTGCCCTTGACGGCCATCTGGACGTCCTTGTAGCCGCCAAGGTCCGATTCGGTGGCGGAGATGATCTCGGTCTTCCAGCCGCGGGATTCCGCATAACGGCTGTACATCCGCAGGAGGTCCGCGGCGAACAGCGCAGCCTCGTCGCCGCCTTCGCCGCCCTTGACCTCGAGGATCACGTTGCGGGCATCGTCAGGGTCGCGCGGGATCAGCAGCCGGCGCAGCCTGGCCGCCGCCGTCTCCAGCGCAGCCTCCAGCTCGGGTACCTCGGCCGCGAACTCGGGGTCCTCGTCCGCCATTTCCTTGGCAGCCGCCAGGTCGTCGCTGATGGCTTCCCAGCGGTGGTAAGCCTCCACAATGCCGTTCAGCTGGGCAGAACGCCGCCCCAACTTGCGGGCCAGCCGCTGGTCGGCGTAGACAGCAGGATCCCCCAGCTGGGCCTGGATGGAGTCGTGCTCATCCAGCAGGCCCTGTACGGACTCAAACATTTTCAAACCTCTTTCGACTCTTACAAGTCTAGTAACGCGATAGAGAAGGTGTGCAAGCAGCGAAGCCGTTCGGTTTTCTGCCGCCCCGGGAGTGCGATCGATGACTCCCAACCTTCGCAAGCTCAGGTCGGGGCCCTCGTCATCTCCCTTTCGGGCCTGCTGGCGTAGCGATGCATTCGCCGCGCGGGTTTTCCGCCCCGGGAGTGGCATCGGGCCTGCCGGAGCGTGGAGGCGCCGATCCGTCAGGATCGAGCCTCCACGCGAAGGGGCGGGGGCGGAAAACCCGCGCGGCGAACCACGCGAGGAATCCGCTCCCCGCCCCTACTTAGCTACTTGTCGTTATCGGACTTCGCACCAAGCGTCGTCTTCTGCACCTGCATGAGGAACTCGACGTTGCTCTGGGTCTCCCGGATCTTGTTGGTCAGCAGCTCAAGGCTCTGCTGCGTTTCGAGTCCGGACAGGACGCGGCGCAGCTTCCACATGATCTTGACTTCCTCGGGGGAAAGCAGGTTTTCCTCACGGCGGGTACCGGACGCGTTGACGTCCACGGCCGGGAAGATGCGCTTGTCCGCGAGCTGGCGGGACAGGCGCAGTTCCATGTTGCCGGTGCCCTTGAACTCTTCGAAGATGACCTCGTCCATCTTGGAGCCGGTCTCGACGAGCGCGGTGGCCAGGATGGTCAGCGAGCCGCCGTTTTCGATGTTGCGGGCTGCACCGAAGAAGCGCTTCGGCGGGTACAGCGCGGCGGAGTCCACACCACCGGACAGGATGCGGCCTGAAGCCGGGGCTGCCAGGTTGTAGGCACGGCCCAGGCGGGTCATGGAGTCCAGGAGCACCACAACGTCCATACCCATTTCCACGAGGCGCTTGGCGCGTTCGATGGAGAGCTCGGCCACGGTCGTGTGGTCGTCGGCGGGACGGTCGAAGGTGGAGGCAATGACCTCGCCCTTGACGGTGCGCTGCATGTCCGTGACTTCTTCGGGACGTTCGTCAACAAGCACCATCATGAGGTGGACCTCAGGATTGTTGGTGGTGATGGCGTTGGCGATGGACTGCAGGATGAGCGTCTTGCCGGCCTTCGGCGGCGAAACGATCAGGCCGCGCTGGCCCTTGCCGATCGGGGCCACGAGGTCGATGACGCGGGGGCCGATCTTCTTCGGGTCCGTCTCGAGGCGCAGGCGCTCGGAGGGGTACAGCGGGACGAGCTTCGCGAATTCGACGCGGTCCTTGAGTTCTTCCGGCGTCTTGCCGTTCACCGAGGTGACGCGGACCAGGGCGTTGAACTTCTGGCGGGCGGACTGCTGGCTGCGGTCCTCACCTTCGCGGGGTGCACGGATGGCACCGACACAGGCGTCGCCCTTGCGCAGGTTGTACTTCTTGACCTGGGCGAGCGAGACGTAGACGTCGTTCGGGCCCGGCAGGTAACCGGAGGTGCGGATGAACGCGTAGTTCTCCAGCACGTCGAGGATACCGGCGACCGGCAGGAGGACATCGTCCTCGGTGACCTCGACGTCGTCGACATCCGGTCCCTGCTGACGTCCGCGGCGGCGGTCGTTGCGGTCGCGGAAGCGGTCGTTGCGCGAGGAGTTGTCGCGGCTGTCCTGCTGGCCGCCCTGGCGGTCACCGCGGTCGTTGCGGTCACGACGGTTGCGGCGGTTCCGGCGGCTTCCGCCGTCGATATCATCGCTGTCGCGGGTGTTGTCGCGGCTGCCGGCGGTTTCGTCGCGGCCGCCACGGGTGCGGGTGTCGCGGCGCTGGCCGTCTTCGCTGGCCGGCTCGCGCTGTTCACGCTGGTCAGTGCGCTGTTCTGTGCGCTGCTCGCGCTGTTCAGTGCGCTGTTCTGTGCGCTGTTCACGCTGCTCGGCGGCGGGCTGTTCGGCCTGGGCCTCGACGGCGTTCTGCCCACCGGCCTCGGTGGCCTGGGCTGCGGCTTCGCCGCGGCGGCGGTTGCGGGTGCGCGGCTGCCTCGTGCGGTCGCCGGATTCCGTCCCGGAAACGGCCGTGCCGGAGTCGGTGGAAACCGCGGGGGCTTCTACCGGGGCAGCGGCGGGTGCCTCAGCGGCGGGCGCGGTGACGACTCCGTCGCTGCCTGCACGGCGGCTGCGGCCGCGGCGGGCGCGGGGGCTTTCCTGGGCCGGGGCCTCCTCGGCGGCTGGCGCCGTGGCGGGCGCAGCTACCGGGGCGGCTGCGTGGGCAACGGTGCCGTTGTCACTCGCCTTTTCGGCAGCGCGGGCCGGAGCCTTGCTTACCGGGGTGCCTGCGCGGTGAGCGGAAATGGCCGTAACCAGATCGCCCTTGCGCATGCGGGAACCGCCGGAGATGCCCAGCTGGCTGGCGAGGGCCTGGAGTTGGGCGAGCTTGAGGCCTGCAAGGCCGCTGCTCTTGGCGGGTGCTGCCGTTGATTCGGCAGCAGAAGATGTATCCACAGCCGGAGACAGCTCAGTGGTTTCGGTCACGAAGGATCCTTCCCCCTCGACGGCGTCCAGGCTAAGAGCTGGACGCGGTGATTTGATCTGGGCTGCAGTTCAGATCTGCAGCCGGGATTTCGGCCTTGCCGGATGGATTTCGGCCAGCAGGGCCGGATACTGCTTCACCATGCACGATCCGAGAAATGAGGAACGGCGGGCTGAGTTTCAGGGGTCAGAACAATTCTGCTGATTCCTGCGTCAGACCGAAAGCAGGTGGCACCGGAAAATATCGCGCAGTGAAAGATGAGAGAGGCTACGTGGCCAACATCGCGGTCTTACAACGGTTACAAATTTACCGCCTGCGTATTTACCGCCGGTGCACTTCCACTTTAGCACCTTCGACGTCCACGGCCAGCTTCATCACACGCCAGCCCACTTCCGGCGTGTTGCCCGCAGTGTGGGCGCCGATGAAGTCCACCACCTCACGGGCTTCCGCTTCCCCGTTGGCCAGGACCAGCACGGTGGGTCCGGCGCCGGATACGACGGCGGCGTGCCCTGCCCGGCGCAGCGCGCTAATCAGCTCCGCGCTGGGCCGCATGGCCTGGGCGCGGTAGCTCTGGTGCAGGTAGTCCTCGGTGCCGGGCAGCAGGAACTGCGGGTTGGCGGTCAGGGCATGGATCAGCAGGGCGGCGCGGCCGGAGTTCATGGCCGCGGCATGGTGGCCCACCGACGCCGGCAAGAGTGCCCGGGCGGCCTCGGTGGAAAGCTCGTAGTCCGGCACGGCGACAACGGGAATCACCGAGGCGGCCACGGACGCACACGTGCTGCTGTACTGGTCACTGTCCTGCCATGACAGCGCCAGTCCGCCGAAAATCGCGGGTGCCACGTTGTCCGGGTGGCCTTCCATTTCGCTTGTGAGCTGCAGGATCCAATCCCGGCCCCGCCGGGAGGCCTCCGGAACCAGGGCATTCGCGGCGCTGACGGCTGCCACCACGGCCGACGCCGAGGAACCCAGGCCCCGCCCGTGCGGGTTGACGTTGTCCGCCGTGATTCGCAGGCCTTCGTGCCGGAATCCGAGGCGGTGCAGTGCCTCGGTGAGGGYCTTGACCACGAGGTGCGTCGCATCGCGGGGCAGGGACTCGGCGCCCTCGCCACTGAGCTCGAATTCAAGTTCACCGCTGGCCAGGGTTTCCACGGTGAGCGTGTCATGCAGCGTGAGAGCCAGGCCGAGGCTGTCGTAGCCGGGGCCCAGGTTGGCGCTCGTGGCCGGCACGCGCACGGTGACCAGCTGGCCCGCCGGTACGGCCGGGGAGCCGGCAGCTGATTCGGCCGGGACGGTGAGGGTTGTTTCCAACGTTATCTTTCTTCCAGTCCCAGTGCTGCGGCGACGGTGACGACGTCGTTGGAGACCTTGACCGGCTGCACGTCGCTGCCGTCCTCGGTGCGCAGGGCCCACTGCGGGTCCTTGAGGCCGTGACCGGTCACCGTGATCACGATCGTCTTGCCGGTCGGCACTTCCCCGGCTGCGTGCTTCTTGATCAGTCCGGCGACCCCGGCAGCGGAGCCGGGCTCCACGAAGACGCCTTCCCGGGCGGAGAGCCAGCGGTGCGCGGACAGGATTTCCTCGTCCGTGACGGCCTCGATCACGCCGCCGGATTCATCCCGGGCCGCCACGGCGGTGTCCCAGGAGGCCGGGTTGCCGATCCGGATGGCGGTGGCAATGGTGTCGGGCTCGGTGATGGGGTGGCCGGCCACGAAGGGCGCCGCCCCTGCGGCCTGGAAGCCCCACATGACAGGGGTCTTGGTGGAAACGGCAGGCAGCGGCCCGGCAGTAGGCGACTCAAAGGCCGCGGCGTACTCCTTGTAGCCCTTCCAGTACGCGCTGATGTTGCCGGCGTTGCCCACCGGAAGCACGTGGAAATCGGGGGCGTCGCCGAGCGAATCCACCACCTCGAAGGCACCGGTCTTCTGGCCTTCGATCCGGGCCGGGTTGACGGAGTTGACCAGGAAGACCGGGTAGGACTCGCCGAGCTTGCGGGCGATGTCGAGGCAGTCATCGAAGTTGCCGTCCACCTGCAGCAGCGTGGCCCCGTGCGCGACTGCCTGGCTGAGCTTGCCCATGGAGATCTTGCCCTCGGGGACCAGCACCGCACACTGCAGCCCGGCCGCCGTCGCGTAGGCCGCGGCGGACGCAGAGGTGTTGCCGGTGGAGGCGCAGACCACGGCCTTGGCGCCGGCGGCCACCGCTGCCGTCATGGCCATGGTCATGCCGCGGTCCTTGAAGGAACCGGTCGGGTTCATGCCTTCGACCTTGAGGTAGACGGTGCTGCCGGTCAGCTCGGAGAGGTGGCGGGCGTGCACGAGCGGGGTGCCGCCCTCGCCCAGGCTAATGACCTTGGTGGCTTCCGTGACAGGAAGACGATCAGCGTATTCGCGGATGACACCGCGCCATTGGTGAGCCACTTAGACTCCTTCTACCCGGAGTACGGATGTGACGGAATTGATGACGTCCAGGCGCCTGACGGCCTCGACGGTTGCTGCAAGTGCGGCTTCGCGTGCACGGTGTGTCACGATCCGCAGCTCGGCCGACTCCACGTTGGAGTCGGCGTCGCGGTGGATGGTCTGCCGCATGATTTCAATGGACACGCCGTGCTCCGCGAAGAGCTGCGCGATCCGGGCCAGGACGCCGGGTTGGTCCGCGACGTCGAGTCCGATGTAGTAGCTCGTGACGGCTGCGTCGATGGGCAGCGGGGGCACGTACCCCGTGGTGGTTTCGGTCCGGCCGGGACCGCCCAGGACAATGCGGCGGGCCGCGGAGACGAGGTCGCCCAGCACGGCGGACGCCGTCGGGGTGCCGCCGGCGCCCTGGCCGTAGAACATGAGCTCGCCGGCGTTCTCGGCTTCGATGAAGACGGCGTTGAACGCACCGCGGACGGCGGCGAGGGGGTGTTCGCGGGGCAGCAGCGTGGGGTGGACGCGGACCGAGACGCCGGTTTTGCCGTCCTCGTCATCCAGTTTCTCGGCAATCGCGAGCAGCTTGATGACAAAGCCGGCCTCCTTGGCGGCAGCGATGTCCGCCGCGGTGACCGACGTGATGCCCTCGCACGAGACGTCTTCCAGCGCGAACCGCGTGTGGAAGGACAGCGAGGCCAGGATCGCGGCCTTGGCCGCGGCGTCGTAGCCTTCGATGTCGGCCGTGGGATCGGCTTCCGCGTAGCCCAGGCGCTGGGCCTCGGCCAGCGCATCGGCGAACTGCGCGCCGGTGGAGTCCATCTGGTCGAGGATGAAGTTGGTGGTGCCGTTGACAATCCCGAGCACCCGGGTGATCCGGTCGCCGGACAGGCTGTCACGGATGGACCGCAGGATGGGGATGGCGCCGGCCACGGCTGCCTCGTAGGAGAGCTGCACACCGGCCTTGTCCGCTTCCTCGTACAGCGTGGGACCGTCCTGGGCCAGGAGCGCCTTGTTGCCGCTGACAACACAGGCACCGTGCCGCATGGCGGTCAGGATCAGGGTCCGGGCCGGCTCAATCCCGCCCATGAGCTCGATGACGACGTCGGCGTCCTTGACGAGGACTTCGGCGTCAGTCGTGAACAGCTCGTGCGGCAGCTCGACGTCGCGCTCGGCATCGAGGTTGCGCACCGCGATGCCCTGCAGTTCCAGGCGGGCTCCCGTGCGCGCGGCGAGGGCGTCGGCGTCGTCAATGAGAATCCGCGCAACCTGGGCCCCAACGTTGCCACAGCCCAGCAGGGCCACTTTCAGGGTTCGCAATTCAGTCATTCAGAGACTCCCATGTCGCGGTTGAGCAAATCTTCTTCGGTTTCCCCGCGGACAATGAGCCGGGCAGATCCGTCGCTGACAGCGATAACGCCCGGCCGGGCCAGATAGTTGTAGTTGCTTGACAGGGCCCAGCAGTAGGCGCCGGTACCCGGTACAGCAAGCAGATCACCGGCTGCCACGTCCTCGGGCAGATATACATCTCTAACAACTATGTCGCCGCTCTCGCAATGTTTGCCCACTACTCGGGACAGCTGCGGCGCCGCTTCGGAGCTCCGCGAGGCGAGAATCGCCGAATAATCCGCGTCGTACAGCACCGGCCGGGGGTTGTCGCTCATCCCGCCGTCCACCGACACATACCGGCGGGGGTACGTAACGTCCTCGCCGGCATTCTGGCCGGCCGCCGCGCCAACGCTGGCCCCGGAGGACGGGGAATCCACGCGGACGGTCTTGAGCGTGCCGACCTCATACAGCGTGAAGGTGGTGCTTCCGACGATCGCGCGGCCCGGTTCGATCGAGATCCGGGGGGCGGCAATCCCCAGCGCAGCGCACTTGGAACGGACGACGGCGGCCATCGCCTGCGCGATTTCGGCGGCCGGGCGCGGGGTGTCCACGGGGGTGTAGGCGATGCCGTAGCCGCCGCCGAGGTCGAGTTCGGGCAGCACGATGGAGTACTTCGACTGCATCGCTGCCAGGAAGTCCAGGAGCCTCTCCGCGGCGAGGGCGAAGCCGTCCGGTTCGAAGATCTGGGAGCCGATATGGCAGTGCAGGCCCAGCAACTCGATGCTTGCGTGCCCGGTCGCCGCGGCCACGGCTTCTTCTGCGGCGGACAGTCCGGCCCGGTCAGTCGAGTCCCCGGCCATGGAGAGGCCGAACTTCTGGTCCTCGTGGGCGGTGGCAATGAATTCGTGGGTGTGGGCGTGCACTCCGGGAGTCAGCCGCAGCATGACCTTGGCGGTGTCACCCCGGTTGGCGGCGATCGCCGCGACGCGTTCGAGCTCATCGAGGCTGTCCACCACGATCCGGCCCAGCTGCATGTCCAGGGCCCGGTGGATTTCGCCGTCGGACTTGTTGTTCCCGTGCAGGGCGACGTCGGCGCCGGGGATGCCGGCGCGGAAGGCCACGGCGAGTTCGCCGCCGGACGCCGTGTCCAGGCGCAGCCCCTCTTCCTCGACCCACCGGACCACGGACGTGCACAGGAAAGACTTGCCGGCATAGTAGACGTCCACTCCCCCGCAGATATCGGCGAAGGCATCGTTGAATGCGTCGCTGAACGCCCGGGCCCGGGCCCGGAAGTCGGTCTCGCTCAGCACGAACAGCGGCGTACCGTACTGGCGCTGCAGCTCGCTGACCGTCAGCCCCTCGATGGCGAGCTCGCCGTCCTCGTTCCGCGTGACACCGCCCGCCCACAGTGGTTCGTGGAGGGCGTTGAGGTCGGCGGGGACCTCGAGCCAGCCCGGCGCGAGCGGTGAGCCTGCACTTCCGGTGTTGCGTGCGTCAGGCTGTCCTGATTTCGACGGCTGTCCTGATTTCGAGGGCATGGCGGTTACATCCGTTCCGGCGCCGAGACGCCCAGCAGTTCCAGTCCGTTGGCCAGCACCTGGCTGGTGGCGTCGTTGAGCCACAGCCTGGTGCGGTTGGTGTCCGTAATGGGTTCCTCGCCCTGGGGTGCCACGCGGCAGGCGTCGTACCAGCGGTGGTAGGCGCCGGCGATGACTTCGAGGTGGCGTGCCACGCGGTGGGGCTCGCGCAACTCGGCGGCCTTCGCAACGATCGAGGGATAGCTGCCCAGGTGCGAGAGCAGCTCGTTTTCGGTGGGGTGGTCCAGCAGGGCAGCGTTGAAGCAGTCTTTGCCGTTCACACGGCGGTCCACGCCTGCGGCCACGGCATTGCGGGCGGCACCGCGGGAGCGGGCGTGCGCGTACTGGACGTAGAACACCGGGTTTTCGTTGCTGTGCTTCTTCAGCAGGTCCGGGTCCAGCGTCAGCGGCGAATCGGCGGGGAACCGGGCGAGCGAGTACCGGACCGCGTCCTTGCCGAGCCAGGAGATGAGGTCCTTGAGCTCGATGATGTTGCCGGCGCGCTTGGACAGCTTGGCGCCGTTGACGGAAACCAGCTGGCCAATCAGGACCTCGATGTTGACCTCGGGGTCATCGCCCGCGGCGGCCGCGATGGCCTTGAGCCGGTTGATGTAGCCGTGGTGGTCGGCGCCGAGGAGGTAGATCTTCTCGGTGTAGCCGCGGTCCTTCTTGGACAAGTAGTAGGCGGCGTCGGCGGCGAAGTACGTGGGCTCACCGTTTGCGCGGACCATCACGCGGTCCTTGTCGTCGCCGAAGTCGGTGGTGCGCAGCCAGACCGCGCCGCCGTCGTCGAAGACGTGGCCCTGTTCGCGCAGGCGGGCGACGGCGTCTTCGATCGCGCCGGCGTCGTGGAGCTCCTGCTCCGAGAAGTAGACATCAAAGTCGACGCCAAACTCGGCCAGCGTCTGCTTGATGTCGTGCATCTGCGCCTTGTACGCGGCGCCCCGAATCACCGGCAGGGCCGCCACTTCGGTGAGTTCGCGGATGTCCGGGTGCTCGGTGAGCACCTCGTGGCCGAGGTCCGCAATGTACTGGCCCGGGTAGCCGCCCTGGGGCACGTCCCGGCCGTGCAGCCTGGCGAACACGGAGTTCGCGAACACGTTCATCTGGGAGCCGGCGTCGTTGATGTAGTACTCGGCCGTGACGTCGGCACCTGAGGCCCGCAGGACGCGGGCGATCGCGTCGCCGAGGGCGGCCCAGCGGGTGTGGCCGATGTGCAGCGGGCCGGTGGGGTTGGCCGAGACGAACTCCATGTTGACCACGTGCCCGGCGAGCGCTGTATTGGTGCCATAGGCGGCGCCTGCCTCGACGATCGCCTTGGCCAGGGTGCCGGCGGCAGCAGCGTCCACGGTGATGTTCAGGAAGCCGGGGCCGGCGATGTCAACCGCGGACACGCCGTCGATCGTTTTGAGCCGGGCGCTGAGGACGGACGCGAACTCCCGCGGGTTGGTGCCCGCCGTCTTGGCCAGCTGGAGGGCGACGTTGGTGGCCCAGTCCCCGTGGTCCCTGTTCTTCGGGCGCTCCACACGCACCTCATCCGGGATGTCGGCTGCAGAAAGGGCTATGTCACCGGCCGCTACAGCGTCCTTCAGGCAGGCGGATATGGCGAGGGAGAGTTCTTCTGGGGTCACACTTCTAGCCTACCGGTGGGCCCGTGGTGTGGCGGAATCTGGGGCCCGGCATGACGGTTGGGGTAGGGCTCCGGGAAAACCCAAGGTCTTCAATGCCTCGCACCGAGGGTGAACCGTTACCCTGAAATCAACGTCTTCAACCCTGTCAGTGCCTCCACCTTGTTCGCTGTCCGATCCCCGCAAAGAATCGAGTCCCGCATGAATACCGCCTTCCGCAAAAGCGTCCTCGTCGGCATTGCCGGCCTCTCCGTGGCCGGAACTGCGGCTGGCTGCGCCCCGGCTGCGCAGGCGCCGGCCGCACAGGGCGCGCCCCCGGCGTCCGAATCCGCTGCCGGCACCGGCTCCTACAAGGACGGCACGTACAGTGCCGACGGCAACTACACCTCCCCCAACGGCACTGAGACCGTCGGCGTGGAACTCACGCTGGCCAGCGGAGCCGTGTCCGACGTGAAGATCACGCCGCACCCGTCGAATCCGAACACCCGCAAATTCCAGGGCGAGTTCGCGAGCGGCATCCAGGCCCAGGTGGTGGGCAAGAAGCTTGACGAGATCAAGGTTTCCAAAGTGGCCGGATCCTCGCTGACCAGCGGCGGCTTCAACCGGGCCGTGGCGGATATCAAGACACAGGCCCAGGCCCAGTAGGCCGGACGTGCCGCATCCGGGCTGGTCGCACTTCAGCTTTGACGGGATCGGGACCCGCTGGGAGATTTCCACGCCCTCCCGGCTCTCCGGAAAACACCGCCGCGGGCTGCTCGCCACGGTGGAGAGGTACGACGCCGCGTGGTCCCGATTCCGGCCCGACTCCCTCATTGCTGACGCCGCCCGAACACCTGGCCGCATTGAGCTGCCCGCCGAATCAGCCGCCCTGGCCGAACTGTATGGCACGCTGTACCGGCTCACCGGGGGTGCAATGACCCCGCTCATCGGCGGCAGCCTCGAGCGCCTGGGCTACGACGCCGACTACAGCCTGCGCCCGGGCGGTGCTCCGCTTCCCGCGCCGCGCTGGGAGGATGTGCTGGACTGGCAGGGCCCCGCGCTGACAACCACGGCCCCGGTTGTGATCGACGTCGGCGCGGCCGGAAAGGGGCAGCTGGCCGACCTGCTCTCCGCCGAACTCCGGGACGATGGCTTGGCCGAGCACTTCATCGATGCCAGCGGAGACCTGCTGAATCCGGGGCCGGATCCGGTGATGGTTGCCCTCGAGCATCCCTACGATCCAACCCAGGCAATCGGCACCGTCCAGCTCGGGGCCGGCGCCCTCTGCGCTTCCGCCGCCAACCGGCGGGCCTGGGGCGACGGGTTCCATCACGTGCTCGATGGCTTAACGGGAGCGCCGGTGCGGACTGTCGTCGCCAGCTGGGCCATGGCCGGGACCGCGATGGTGGCCGATGCGCTCGCCACCGCTTTGTTCTTTGTCGACGGTCCGAGGCTGGAGCAGGAGTTCGATTTCGCCTGGCTCACCGCCTACTCGGACGGGCACGCGGAATTTTCATCCGATTTTGAAGGGGCCCTGTTTTCATGACTGCCATCACCACCACTGCCCTCGGCTCGAGGCTGGACACCGCTTTGGGCCGGCTCACGATGTACCGGCTGGTGCTCTGGGTCCTGGCCGTCCTGGCCGGCTACAGTCTGCTGCTCAACGTGCTGGGCTGGCTGACGTTCGGGTTGCCGGAAATGCTGGCCCACCTTGTCCTGTGCCTCGGCTTGACCTACGCCTCCAACCAGGGCATCGCCGCACTGTTCCACGTGCGGCCGCACACGGAATCCTCGCTCATCACCGGGTTGCTGCTGTACTTCCTTTTCTGGCCCAGCCAGCTGACACAGGGGCTCCAGCTGGCTGAGCTCGCCGGCGTCGCCCTGGCCTGTGTCCTGGCCTCGGCCTCGAAGTATGCGCTGGCTTGGCGCGGACGGCACATCTTCAATCCCGCGGCGGCCGGCGCATTCCTCGCCGGGCTGACCGGGCTCAATATTGCCACCTGGTGGGCGGCGACGCCGGCAATGCTCTGGCTTGTGCTGCCGGGGGTGCTGCTGGTGCTGTACCGGACCCGGAAGTTTGCCATGGCTGCCGTCTTCACCGTGGTCGCCGTGTCCATCGTGGCCGCGGACCTGCTCCGGGCCGGGATGGAGCTTCCCGAGGCCCTGTGGCAACCGATCGCGCAGCGCCCGGTGCTGTTCTTCGTCGGGTTCATGCTCACCGAACCGCTCACCTTGCCCCCGCGGCGCTGGCAGCAACTGGCGCTGGCCGCCGTCGTCGGGGTGCTGTTCGCGGTCCCCTACAACCTGGGCTTTGTGGCCAACTCCCCCGAGCTGGCGCTGCTGGTGGGCAACGTGCTCGCCTTCGCCGTTGGACAGCGCGGCGGGGTCCGGCTGCGGTTCGTCGCCAGCCGTCCGCTGACGCCCACGACGACGGAATTCAGCTTCCGCCCGGAGCGCCCGGTGCGCTTCATTCCCGGCCAGTCCCTGGAGCTGCACCTGCCTCCAGACACGGCCGGCGGCAACCGCATCCGCAAAGGTGATGCCAAGGGTGATGGGAAGGGAATCCGGCGCGTGTTCAGCCTGACCAGCGCGCCCGGCGCATCCCTGCTGACGATCGGGGTGGGGACGGCGGAGCCGGTGTCGTCAGCCAAGCGCTCGCTGCTGGCCCTTGAACCGGGCGACGGGCTCACCGCGACCACGATAAACGGCGACTTCGTCCTGCCCCGGGACCCGGCCGCCCCCGTGCTGCTCATCGCGGCCGGAATCGGCATCACCCCCTATATGGCCCAACTGGCTGCGGCGTCAGCCGGGGCCCCGTCCGGGAAATCAGCCGGGAGCCCCACCGGGGACCGCGACGTTGTCCTGCTGTACCTGGCCAAGAGTGCCGCCGAGCTGGGCTACGCCGAGGAGCTGCAGCGCTCCGGGGCGCGCATCCTGGCCCGGCTTGCCGACGGTTCGGTGCCGCCGGCCAACATGGAGGATGCAGGCGCCAGGAGGATTGACGCGGCGGCCCTCAAGGAGCTGGTCCCCGACATCGGGGGCCGGGATGTCTTCGTCTCCGGCTCGCCCGCCAGCGTGCGTTCGCTGCGGGCCGCGGCACGTGGCGCGGGCGCACGCCGGGTCCATGTGGATTTCTTCGCCGGCTACTGAGCGGACCGGCCAATTCGCGGGATTTATCACGCATTTGAAGCCTACTTAAGACGCGTTTGGTTCCACCAGACTCCACAAATGTGTGCCGATTTTCCGTTGAGGGCCACCTTCCTGCTAAGCTCTAGGACGTCCCGCCGGTAACGGCAGGAACCCTGGATGCCCTCGTAGCTCAGGGGATAGAGCGTCTGCCTCCGGAGCAGAAGGTCGTAGGTTCGAATCCTATCGAGGGCACAAAAGAAAACCCCGTCATTTCACGGAAGTGGCGGGGTTTTTGCTGATCAGCTTGACATGACGGATGATTCATGCCCCCCGATTCCCACCGCTTCCCCGGCTAGACGATATGAAGTGTGGTGGGCCGGTCCTGACGTAGGACTGGAACCTCGGGTTCAAAGAGGTTCGTGGGTTGCCGGTCCGGGGGCCTGTTCCGCAGTCTCGTGCGGGGTGTGGACTGGTAGAGCCACATTTGAACGTCTGGAGGTTCCAGCCATGAATAACCGTACCTACGTCGGTTTGGATGTCCATGCGCGCAGTGTGAAGGGCTGCGCCATTGACCGCGAAACCGGCGAGATTCTGCGC